>NZ_JBEXOT010000007.1:0-216478 GCF_040611675.1 Streptomyces sp. NPDC006551 | reverse complement strand
CCTCCTTCTCCAGGGCCCGCAGCTCGGCGAAGCGGGAGACGGCCATCTCGATGGCCGGCACGACATCGCTCTTGCTGAACGGCTTGACGAGGTACCCCGGGCAGGGGCGCCGCTGGTGAGCCTTGTTACAGCTCAGGGGCTTGCCTACAGGCCGAGCTCGACCTCGAACTCGCCGGCCTCGAGGATCGCCTTGACCGCCGTGAGGTAGCGGGCGGCGTCGGCGCCGTCCACCAGACGGTGGTCGTAGGAGAGCGCGACGTACGTCATGTCGCGGATCGCGATCGTCTCACCCAGGTCCGGGTGGTCGACGACGACCGGACGACGGACCGTGGCACCGATGCCCAGGATGGCGACCTGGTTCGGCGGCACGATGATCGTGTCGAACAGCGCGCCGCGCGAGCCGGTGTTGGAGATCGTGAAGGTCGCGCCGGAGAGCTCGTCCGGCGTGATCTTGTTGCCGCGGACCTTGCCGGCCAGCTCGGCGGTGGCCTTCGAGATACCGGCGATGTTCAGGTCGCCCGCACCCTTGATGACCGGCGTCATCAGACCCTTCTCGGAGTCCACGGCGATGCCGATGTTCTCCGAGTCGAAGTACGTGATGGTGCCCTCGTCCTCGTTGATCCGGGCGTTGATGACCGGGTGGGCCTTCAGCGCCTGGGCCGCCGCCTTCACGAAGAACGGCATCGGGGACAGCTTGACGCCCTCGCGGGCCGCGAAGGAGTCCTTCGCGGCGGCGCGCAGACGCATCAGCTTGGTGATGTCGACCTCGACGACCGAGGTCAGCTGGGCCTGGCCGTGCAGCGCCTTCATCATGTTGTCGCCGATGACCTTGCGCATGCGGGTCATCTTGACGGTCTGGCCGCGGAGGGGGGAGACCTCCAGGGCCGGAGCCTTCGGCGCGGCGGCCGGAGCGGCGGCCGGAGCCGGGGCGGCCTTCTTGGCCTCGGCGGCCGCGAGGACGTCCTGCTTGCGGATACGGCCACCGACGCCGGTGCCCTTGACGGCCGCCAGGTCGACACCGTTCTCGGTGGCGAGCTTGCGGACCAGCGGGGTCACGTAGGCACCGTCCTCCGCCGGCTGTGCGGCGGCGGGGGCAGGAGCGGCCGGGGCCGGGGTGACCGGAGCGGGCGCCGGAGCCGGAGCCGGAGCGGGCGCCGGGGCGGCGGGAGCGGCCGGGGCGGGCGCCGGAGCCGGAGCGGCCTGGGCGGCCGGGGCCGGGGCCGGAGCGGCCGGGGCGGGGGCCGGAGCCGGAGCCGGGGCGGCGGGAGCGGCGGCCGGAGCCGGCGCGGCGGCCGGGGCGGCACCCGCGGCACCGATGACGGCCAGCTTGGCGCCGACCTCGGCGGTCTCGTCCTCACCGACGACGATCTCGAGCAGGACGCCCGACGCCGGGGCGGGGATCTCGGTGTCGACCTTGTCCGTGGAGACCTCGAGCAACGGCTCGTCGGCCTCGACGGTCTCGCCGACCGACTTCAGCCAACGGGTGACGGTGCCCTCGGTGACGGACTCGCCGAGCGCCGGCAGGACGACGTCGGTGCCCTCGGCGGAACCGCCGCCGGAGGCGGCCTCGGCCGTCGGGGCCGGAGCCGGGGTCTGCACCTCGGTGGAGGGGGCGGCCTGCGGAGCGGGGGCCGGGGCCTCCTGCTGCGGGGCCGGAGCCTCGGCCTGGGCCGGGGCCTCGGCCTGGGCCGGCTCGGCGGCCGGGGCCGCCGCGGCGGCACCCGAGCCGTCGTCGATGATCGCCAGCTCGGCACCGACCTCGACGGTCTCGTCCTCGGCCACCTTGATGGAGGACAGGACGCCCGACGCGGGGGCGGGGATCTCGGTGTCGACCTTGTCGGTCGAGACCTCGAGCAGCGGCTCGTCGGCCTCGACACGCTCGCCCTCGGCCTTGAGCCAGCGGGTGACGGTGCCCTCGGTGACGCTCTCGCCGAGCGCCGGCAGGGTTACGGAAACCGGCATGGTTTCAGTTGCTCCTAACGAATTGCGGAAAGTGGTCGTCGCGCCCGTTGATGACGTGAGCGTCAGTCGTGGGAGTGGAGGGGCTTGCCGGCCAGGGCCAGGTGAGCCTCGCCGAGCGCCTCGTTCTGCGTCGGGTGGGCGTGGATGAGCTGCGCGACCTCGGCCGGCAGCGCCTCCCAGTTGTAGATCAGCTGCGCTTCGCCGACCTGCTCGCCCATGCGGTCACCGACCATGTGGACGCCGACCACGGCACCGTCCTTGACCTGGACGAGCTTGATCTCGCCCGCGGTCTTCAGGATCTTGCTCTTGCCGTTGCCCGCGAGGTTGTACTTCAGGGCGACGACCTTGTCCGCGCCGTAGATCTCCTTGGCCTTCGCCTCGGTGATCCCGACGGAGGCGACCTCGGGGTGGCAGTACGTCACCCGCGGCACGCCGTCGTAGTCGATCGGAACGGTCTTCAGACCGGCCAGGCGCTCGGCCACCAGGATGCCCTCGGCGAAACCGACGTGCGCGAGCTGGAGCGTGGGGACGAGGTCGCCCACGGCCGAGATCGTCGGCACGTTGGTGCGCATGTACTCGTCGACGAGGACGTAGCCGCGGTCCATCGCGACGCCCTGCTCCTCGTAGCCGAGACCGGACGAGACCGGGCCGCGGCCGATGGCGACGAGCAGCACCTCCGCCTCGAAGGTCTTGCCGTCGGCCAGGGTGACCTTGACGCCGCTGTCGGTGTACTCGGCGGACTGGAAGAACGTGCCGAGGTTGAACTTGATGCCGCGCTTGCGGAAAGCGCGCTCAAGAAGCTTGGAGCTGTTCTCGTCCTCGACCGGGACCAGGTGCTTCAGACCCTCGATGACCGTCACGTCGGTGCCGAAGGACTTCCACGCGGAAGCGAACTCGACGCCGATGACACCGCCGCCGAGGATGATCGCGGACTCCGGGACCCGGTCCAGGGTCAGCGCGTGGTCCGAGGAGATGATCCGGTTGCCGTCGATCTCCAGGCCCGGCAGCGACTTCGGTACGGAACCGGTCGCGAGGAGGACGTGCCGACCCTCGACGCGGCGGCCGTCCACGTCGACCGAGGTCGGGGAGGACAGGTGACCGTGACCCTCGATGTAGGTCACCTTGCGGGAGGCGACGAGACCCTGCAGACCCTTGTAGAGGCCCGAGATCACGTCGTCCTTGTACTTGTGCACGGCCTTGATGTCGATGCCCTCGAAGGAGGCCTTGACACCGAACTGCTCCGCCTCGCGGGCCTGGTCGGCGACCTCGCCGGCGTGGAGCAGCGCCTTCGTGGGAATGCAGCCGTTGTGCAGGCAGGTGCCGCCGAGCTTGTTCTTCTCGATCAGTGCGACGTCCAGGCCCAGCTGCGCTCCGCGCAGCGCCGCGGCGTAACCGCCGCTACCGCCGCCGAGGATCACTAGGTCGAAAACGGTGCTGGCGTCGTTCGCCACGTCACGTCCTCCATGCATGTGCGCCGGTCGCCGGTCTTCTCTGACCGGGCGGCGGCTGGTGTTCGGCCGCTTTTTCTTCGGCCCTGTGGTGGGGGCCCTGTCCTGCCGAGAACCCATCTTCGCACTTGTTGCCGGAAGGCGGGACGCGGGGCCGGGTCCTGAGACAGGCGATCGTCCGTACGGGCGGGTGAGGCGGGCGTACGAACCTACGGATTTCGTCGAGGGCGCGACGTGTGCGGCCCCGGGGAGCTCGTCCCCGGGGCCGCACACGGAAGGCGACGGTCAGAGCTCGCCGTCGGCCGTCTTCTCCGCCAGCCTCACCAGGGTGCGGACCGCGGATCCCGTGCCGCCCTTCGGGGTGTAGCCGTACGGCGCGCCCTCGTGGAAGGCCGGGCCCGCGATGTCGAGGTGGGCCCAGGTGATGCCCTCGCCGACGAACTCCTGGAGGAAGAGACCGGCGACCAGGCCGCCGCCCATCCGCTCGCCCATGTTGGCGATGTCGGCGGTCGGGGAGTCCATGCCCTTGCGCAGGTCCGCGGGGAGCGGCATCGGCCAGGACTGCTCGCCGACCTCCTCGGCGATCTCGTGGATCGCCGTGCGGTAGGCGTCGTCGTTGGCCATGATGCCGAAGGTCCGGTTGCCCAGGGCCAGGACCATCGCACCGGTCAGGGTCGCCACGTCCACGATCGCGTCCGGGTTCTCCTCCGACGCCCTGGTCAGCGCGTCGGCGAGGACGAGCCGGCCCTCGGCGTCGGTGTTCAGGACCTCGACGGTCTTGCCGCTGTACATGCGCAGCACGTCACCGGGGCGGGTGGCCGAGCCCGACGGCATGTTCTCGGCGAGCGCCAGCCAGCCGGTGACGTTGACGGCCAGGCCGATCCGGGCGGCGGCGACGACGGCGGCGAACACGGCGGCGGCACCGCTCATGTCGCACTTCATCGTCTCGTTGTGGCCGGCCGGCTTCAGGGAGATGCCGCCCGAGTCGTAGGTGATGCCCTTGCCGACCAGGGCGAGGGTGCGCTCCGCCTTCGGGTGGGTGTAGGCGATACGGACCAGACGCGGCGGGTTCTCCGAACCGGCGCCGACGCCCAGGATGCCGCCGTAGCCGCCCTTGGCGAGCGCCTTCTCGTCGAGGACCTGGACCTTGAGGCCGTGCGCCTTGCCCGCGGCCTGCGCCTCGGCGGCGAAGGCGGCCGGGGTCAGGTCGTTCGGGGGCATGTTGATCAGGTCGCGGGCGCGGTTGATCTCCTCGGCGACCGCCTGGGCGCGCTCCGCGGCGGCCTTGAAGGCCTTGTCGCGCGGCTTGGCGCCCAGCAGGGCCACCTCGGCCAGCGGCTTCTTCCCGTTCTTGCCGTTCTCCTGGTAGGCGGTGAAGGCGTACGCACCGAGCAGAGCGCCCTCGGCGATCGCCTCGGCGTCCTCGACGGCGGTGATCGGCAGCGCGAACGCGGCCTTCTTGGCGCCGGTCAGGGTGCGGGCGGCGGTGCCGGCGGCACGGCGCAGGGCCTCGGTGCCGAAGGCCTCGCCGTCCTCGGGCGTGGAGCCCAGGCCGACGGCCAGGACGACGGGGGCCTTCAGACCTGCGGGGGCGGGCAGCTTGGTCACCTCACCCTCGGCACCCGAGGCACCCAGGGTCTCCAGGACCGCGGCGAGCTTTCCGTCGAACGCCTTGTCCACGGCCTCGGCGCCCGGCGCGACGACGAGGGCCTTGCCCGACTTCGCGACGCCGACGACGAGTGCGTCGGCGCGCAGCGTCGCCGCACCGGCAGTGCTGAGAGTGAGAGCAGTCACGGTGGTGAAATCTCGCTTCCGTTGAGTCCTGTGGCGGTCGAGGGATGGGCCGACCGTGCCCGCCGCATCGTATTTCGGCCCGATGAGCGCCGGGAACGAGCCTACGCTCGCTCCTCGTGTTCGCTCACGGCGACGGCGATTCACTCATCCGTGGTGTCTCTTTCACGTTTACCGCGCACGGCCGGAGAGCTCGTCCACACTCGCCTCATTCGCGCAAGCGCGGCATCCGCGCCTTTGCATCATCTCCACAGGTCTCCCCGGTTGCGGGTGGCCCTGCCGAGGGGGGACACCACCCGATGGAATCCGACCGGACCCGCCTGCCCGGAGCCGCCCGCACCGCGGCCCTCGCCGCCGCCGCACTCCTGGCCACCGTCGTTCCGTCGGCCGGAGCGAGCGCCGCCGAACCCGCCCCGCGCGTCGACCTGACCGTCCTCGTCCTCGACGACGGTGGCAGCGCGGTCGAGGCCATCACCTCGGAGCTGCGCTCCACCGGGGTCCCGTACCGCACGGTCGATCTGACCGACCCCGGCCGCCCGGTCATCACGGCCGGCTTCCTCTCCGACACGGTCGACGGGCGCCCGCGCGCCAGGTACCAGGGCGTCGTCCTGCCGCACGAGGCCGCCTTCGGCCCCGACTCCGCCGAGCACACCGCCCTCGTCGCGTACGAGAAGACCTACGGCATCCCGCAGGTCGACGCGTACACCTGGGCGCATCCGGGCGTCGGCCTCGAGTACACCAGCGACGGAGGCTTCTCCGGCAGCCTCGACGGGGTCACGGCCTCGGTGACCGCCGCCGGACGCGCCGGGCCCTTCCGCCACCTCGACGGGCCGCTGACCTTCGAGGACAACGACCCGGCGATCTCCGAGAGCCACGGCTACGCGGGGCGCCCAAGGGCGGGCTACACCAGCTATCTCGACATCCCCGTCCAGGGCGGCGGGCGGGCCGGCCTGATCGGCGAGTACGTCCACGACGGGCGCCGCGAACTGGTCGTCACCTTCGCCTACAACCGCCACCAGCGGCAGTTCCGGGCACTCGCCCGCGGCATCGTCGAATGGCTCACCCAGGGCGTCCACCTCGGACAGAGCCGCGCCTACTTCTCCGTCCACGTCGACGACGTCTTCGCCCCCGACGCCCGCTGGGACACCGTGCGCGACTGCACCCCCGGCGACTTCGACTGCGCCGACGGCGACGGAGCCGGCGCGAGCCCCATCCGGATGACCGACGCCGACGCACGGTACGCCGCCGCCTGGCAGAAGTCCGCGGGCTTCACCCTCGACATGGTCTACAACGGCGGCCAGGGCGAGCAGTGGAAGTCGGAACACGGCGGGAGCGACCCGCTCGCCGCCCAGCTGATCGCCGACCGCGCCCGGTACCGCTGGGTGAACCACACCTACACCCACCCCTTCCTCGGCTGCGTCCAGGACACCACCACCGTCCCCTGGCGGTGCGCCGGGGACGCGGCGGGGACCACGCTGTGGATGAGCCGCGCCGAGATCTCCGCACAGATCCGGAAGAACCACGACTGGGCCGTCGGCAAGGGCCTTCTCGTCGACCGGACCGAACTGGTCACCGGTGAGCACTCCGGCCTCAAGACCCTGCCGCAGCAGCCCGTCGACAACCCGAACCTCGCCGGCGCGCTCTCCGACAACGGCGTGAAGTGGATCGCGAGTGACAACTCGCGCGAGCCCGCACAGCGCGCCGTCGGGGCCGCGAAGACCGTGCCGCGCCACCCCATGAACGTGTACTACAACGTGGGAACGGCCGCCGAGATGGCCGACGAGTACAACTGGATCTACACCTCGCGCGTCCACGGCGGCAGCGGCGTCTGCGAGACCGACCCGGCCTCCGCCTGCCTGCCCGCCCCCCTCGACACCACCACCGGCTACGCCTCCCACATCGTCCCGCAGGAGGCCCGTACCGCGCTCTCGCACGTCGTGGCCAACGACCCGCGCCCGCACTACGTCCACCAGTCCAACCTCGCCGAGGAACGGCTGCTCTACCCCGTCCTCGACAAGGTCCTCGCCGACTACCGCGCCCTGTTCGCGGACAACACGCCACTCGTCAACCCGCGCCAGCGCGACGTCGGCACCGAGCTGAACCGCCGCGCCGCCTGGGACCGGGCACTGACGGCCGGCAAGGTCACCGCCTACCGCGTCGGCGCCACCGTCACGGTCAAGGCCCCCTCCGGAGTGAGCACGCCGATCACCGCTCCCGAGGGGACCCGTAAGGAACTCCTCATGGGCACGGCCGCGTTCGGGACGCCGTACGCGGGAGCGCGCTCGGCCTGGACCACGCCCGAAGCGCTCCAGTCCACCATCACCCTCACGCTCCCGACCGCCTGACGCCTGACCAGCACGTTCTGGGGGGGAACGCACATGCCGAGCAGTGGCCGTCACGTCACCATGCTCACCGAAGGCACCTATCCGCACGTCCACGGGGGAGTGAGCACCTGGTGCGACCAGCTCGTCCGGGGCATGCCCGAGGTCGACTTCGCCGTCCTCGCGCTCACCGGCAGCGGGCGCGAACCGGTCACCTGGGAGCTCCCGCCCAACGTCCACCGGCACACGTCGTTCCCGCTCTGGGGCGCCTCGCCGGGGCCGGCGGGCCACGGCCGGCCCCCGCGCGGGCGTGAGGGCCGCCGCTTCCTCGACCTGTACGAGCGGTTCCTGCTGTCGATACTCGACCCGGGCGCCGGCCACGACTTCGGTGAGGGCCTCTACGCCCTGGCCGGACTGGCCCGGCGCGGACGGCTCACCGCCGCCCTGCGCTCCGAACGGGCGCTGCGCTCGCTGATGTGGATCTGGACCATGCCGCATCTGCCGACCGTCGCCGCCCGGCCCACCGTGCAGGACGCCCTGACCGCCACCGACCTGCTGGAACACGCCCTGCGGCCGCTCGCCGCCCGGTTGTCCGACGACACCGTCGCGCACGCCGTCTCCAGCGGCCTCGCCACCCTGCCGGCGCTCGCCGCCCAGCACTTCGAAGGGGTGCCCTTCCTGCTCACCGAACACGGCATCTATCTGCGCGAGCGCTATCTCGGCTACCGCACCGAGGCCCAACGCTGGCCGGTGAAAGCCCTGATGCTCGGCTTCTACCGCGAGCTCAACTCGCTGGGCTACCGCAAGGCCGACCTCATCACCCCCTGCAACCAGTACAACCGGCGCTGGGAGGAGCGCGGCGGCGCCCCCGCCGACCGCATCCGGACCGTCTACAACGGAGTCGACCCGGCCGCCTTCCCGTACGCCGGTCCGGAACCGGAGGTCCCCACCCTCAGCTGGGCGGGCCGGATCGACCCCATCAAGGACCTGGAGACGCTGATCCGGGCGTACGCCATCGTCCGCGCCGAACTCCCCGAGCTGAGGCTGCGGTTGTTCGGACCGGTCCCGGCCGGGGGCGAGGACTACAAGACCCGCCTGGAGAAGCTCGCCGCCGAGCTGGGCGTCACCGACGGGGTCACCTTCGAGGGCCGCGTCTCCGACGTGGCCCGCGCCTACGCGGCGGGGAGCGTCGTCATGCTCTCCTCGATCAGCGAGGGATTCCCCTTCTCGCTGATCGAGGCGATGTCCTGCGGCCGGGCGACGGTGTCGACGGACGTGGGCGGGGTACGGGAGGCCGTCGGCGACACCGGCCTCGTCGTCCCGCCGCGCGAGCCCGCCGTGATGGCCGCCGCCGTCACCGAGCTGTTGCGCGACGGGGAGCGGCGGGCGGAGCTGGGGCGCAGGGCCAGGCAGCGGGTCGTGGACCGGTTCACCCTGCACCGCTCGGTGGACGGCTTCCGGCAGATCTACCGCGAACTCGCCGGCCGGCCCGTCACGCCCCTGCCGGACCCCGAGGACTGGACGGTCCGGATCACCGACCCCTGGCGCCAGGAACTCGTCGGAGGAGGCTCCCTCTCGTGAGCGGCTCCCTCTGGCTCAAGGAGGGCACCATGCCGGACACACTGCCGGTGGTTCCGCGCCGGCGGCCCTACGACACGTGCCTCGCGACCGCCTCCCTCGCCGCCGACCCGCTCGACGAACTCGCCGAGCGGCTGGACGCGTTGGCCGCCGTCGCCGTCCACCCCGACGAGATGGCCGCGATACTCGAGTCCGACGGCATGACGGACGACCACATCCGCCTCACCTACGGCCGCGCCGACTCCTTCGCCCTCGCCGAGGAGCTCTACGCGCGCGTGGAGCGGCGCCACCCGGCCCCCGAGGCGCCGCCGGCCGGACCCTGGCACACCGGCCTCGCCGGCTGCCTCCTGCGCGGGCTGGTCTTCGCCCTGCCCGGGCTCGCCTACGTCCTCGGCGGGCCGTTCCTGGCCGGTCCGCGCGGTCCCCACGGGCTGCCCGCCGGTACGGTGCCGCTGCTGGCCGGCGCCGTCACCGGCTGGGTGTGGAACCAGGCCCTGTCCCACCGCGCGTACTCCTGGCTCGGGCTCGGCGACCGGCGGGCCGCCGTACGCGCGCTGCTCGCCGGAGCCCCGGCGGGCGTCCTCGCCGGGGCGGTCGTCGCGTGCGCGGCTGCCGGGCCGGGGGAGTGGCAGGCCGCCGTGTTCGCCACGGGGCAGGCGCTCTATCTGGCCGCCGCGACCGTCCTGCTCGTCCTCGGCCGCGAACGGGCCCTGCTCCTCGCCCTGCTGCCGCTGACCGGCGCGGTACCCGCGTTCTGGTACGACCTGCCCAGCGCCCTGCGCGCCGGCCTGCTGCTGGCGTCGCTCACGGCGAGCGTCACCTTCGCGACGATCGTCCTGCGGCCGGGCGTGGGGAGGCCGGGTGTCCCGCGGCCGGGCGTTGGGAGGCGGGGTGTCCCGCGGCCGGGCGGTGGGCGGCCGGGCGTTGGGAGGCGGGGTGTCCCGCGGCCGGGCGGTGGGCGGCCGGGCGTTGGGAGGCCGGGTGTCCTGCGGACGGGCGTTCGGCGGCCGGGTGTTGAAGGGGCGAGTGTCCCGCGGACGGGTGTGGGGAGGCCGGATACTGGCACGAGGGGTGTCCTGTGGCCGGGCGTTCGGCGCGACGGGGCCGGAAGCGGTGCCCCCTCGCTCGCCGCCTCCCTCCCGTACGGTCTGTTCGGCCTCGGGACCGGGCTGCTCGTCCTGTGCACGGCGGACCCGGCCGGTGTGGTCGCGCTGACCCTCTCCATGGGACCGGCGGAGTGGCTGCTGCACCGCTTCCGCGGCGAGAGCCGGACGCGGCTGCGGATCCTCACCACCGCCCGGGAGTTCCGCCGGGCCACGGTCCGCACGCTCGCCCGCTGCCTCGGCGGCTATCTCGCCGCCCTCCTCGTCCTGGCCCTGACGACCTGCCTGCTGTGGCCGGACACCCCGCCACCGACCGCCGTCCGGCTCCTCCCGCTCCTCCTCGTCGGCGTGGTGCTGTGGCTCGGACTGCTGCTCCAGGCCTTCGGCGCGGTACGCGCCGCGGCCGCCGTCTGCGCGCTCGCGGCGGGCGCGCAGCTCCTCGCCCCGACCGCCGGCCGCCCCGCGCTCGCCGCCGGAGCGGCCGTCGTGCTCGCCGTCCTCACGTGTGCTCTGCTGATCCGACCGACCGCCCACCGCGCCTAGGGAAGTTGTGAACCCCTCTCGACCGGCCCCCTCTCTGCTGGTGCCCTTCTACGAGCACCCCGCCGACCGCCCCGAGGCGTGGACGGCGGTGATCGAGTCGGCGCGCTCCCTCTACGGCGTCGTGCTGAACCCCGCCAACGGCGCGGGGCGGGCGCCCGACCCCGCTTTCGCCGCCGTCGCCACCCGGATCCGGGAGGCCGGGGCGCGGGTGCTCGGCTACACCGACACCGCGTACGGCCGCCGCCCGCACGGCGAGGTCGTCGCCGATCTGCTCCGCCACCGCGACTGGTACGGCACCGACGGCGCCTTCCTGGACCAGGTGCCGACCGAGCCCGGGGCCCTGGCCCACTACCAGCGCATCGGCGTCGCCGCGCGGGCGGCCGGAGCCCGGACCGTGGTCCTCAACCACGGCGCGCACCCCGCCCCGGGCTATGCCGACCTCGCCGACCTGCTGGTCACCTTCGAGGGCCCCTGGGACTCCTACCGCACGCTCGACCTGCCCGTCGCCGACCACTACTGCCACCTCGTCTACGCCGCCCCGCCCGACGCCCTGCCGACGACCCAGGTCCACTGCGCGGTCCCCGGCGCGGGCGCCCACCCCTGGGGCACGCTCCCGCACGCCCTGGAGCCCGCGCGATGAGACGTCCGCTGTTCCTCGGGATCCTGCTGCTGTTCCTGGCGACGGCCTGCACGAGCGTCCCCGACGACCCCCGCCCGTCCGGCCGCTGGCAGCCGAAGCCCGGCGTCGCCTGGCAGTGGCAGCTCAGCGGCCGCCTCGATCCGACCGTGGACGTCCCCGTCTACGACATCGACGGCTTCGACCACCCGGCCTCGGCCGTCGAGGACCTGCACGCGCGGGGCCGGAAGGTGATCTGCTACCTCTCCACCGGCGCGTGGGAGGACTTCCGCCCGGACGCGGCGAAGTTCCCCGAGGCCGTCCTCGGCGAGGGCAACGGCTGGGAGGGCGAACGCTGGCTCGACATCCGCCGTACGGACGTCCTCGCGCCGCTCATGGCCGAACGCCTCGACATGTGCCGCGAAAAGGGTTTCGACGCGGTCGAACCCGACAACATGGACGGCTACGAGAACCGCACCGGCTTCCCCCTCACCGCCGCCGACCAGCTCCGCTACAACCGTCTGATCGCGGAACTGGCCCACGACCGGGGCCTGTCGGTGGGCCTGAAGAACGACCTGGACCAGATCCCGCAGCTCCTCGACGACTTCGACTTCGCCGTCAACGAGCAGTGCGCGCAGTACGACGAGTGCGACCTGCTGACGCCGTTCGTGACGGCGGGCAAGGCAGTCCTCCACGTGGAGTACGAGCTGGACGTACGCGCGTTCTGCCCCGAGTCCCGCAGGCTCGGCCTCAGCTCGATGCTGAAGAGGTACGACCTGGACGCCTGGCGCCGGGCCTGCTGAGGTGCTCGGTCACCCCAGCGTCAGCGCCACGAGCGCCACCGTCCCCGCGGCCTCCTCCACCGCCCCGAACACGTCCCCCGTCACCCCGCCGAACCGGCGCACACACCGCCGCAGCAGCAGCGCGGCCGCGCCGAGCCCCGCCCCCGCCGCCAGGACGTGACGGAGCGCGTCGTACGGGGAGAACAGCGCGCCGGCGCCCGCGCACAGGACCAGGACGCCTCCTGTGACCAGCGCCGCCGACCGGACCGGGACGGTCGAGGCGACCATCGCGCCCAGGCCCTCGGGGCGGGCGGCGGGGACACCGGCGCGGGAGGCGTGGGTGAGGGCGAGGCGGGCGACGGTCGCGGCGAGGGCGGCGGCCACCGTGCCGTGTGCCCAGCCCTCCTCGTACAGCCGGTGGAGCGCGGCGACCTGGGCGAGGAGGACGAAGAGGAGCACGATGACGCCGAACGGGCCGATGTCCGACCGCTTCATGACGCGCAGCGCGTCCTCGGCCGGCTTCGCGCTCCCGAGGCCGTCCGCCGTGTCCGCGAGCCCGTCCAGATGCAGCCCCCGGGTCAGCAGCGCGGGCACCGCCGCCGTGACGACGGCCGCGACCAGCGGGCCCGCGCCGAGCAGCAGGAACGCGCCGCCGAGCGCGGCGGAGAAGAGCCCGACGACCAGGCCGGCGAGCGGGGCCCAGAGCATGCCGGCGCGCGCCGCGTCCCGGTCCCAGCGGGTGACGCGGGCGGGAAGCACGGTGAGGGTGCCGAAGGCGAAACGCAGGCCGTCCATCCGGGCAGGGTAATCGCCGGGCTCGGACAGTAAATTGCGCATAGAGCCCAAACCGGAAGTGGGTGGCATGGGTCACTGGTTCTCCCGCAACATCGTCGAGCCCGGGAAGCTCCCGATGCTGCTCGCCCTGGCCTCGTTCGTCCTGACCTTCCTGGTCACGCGGACGATCACCCGGCTGATCCGGGCCGGCAAGGGGCCGTTCGGAAACGTCTCTCCCGGCGGACTGCACATCCACCATGTCGTTCCTGGCGTCGTGCTCACCGTCGTCGGCGGCTTCGGTGCCGTCGGCAGCGGACGGCACGGTGTCGGCGTCGCCGTCTTCGCCGTCGTCTTCGGGATCGGGGCGGGTCTCGTCCTGGACGAGTTCGCGCTGATCCTCCATCTCGACGACGTGTACTGGAGCGAACAGGGGCGTCAGAGCGTGGAGGTCGTCGTCCTGACGGCCGCTCTGGTGCTGCTGACGCTCGGCGGGTTCTCGCCGCTCGGCGTCGACGACATGACCGCCGACGAGCGCCAGAGCCGGGCGACCTTCATCCTCACCCTCGCGGTGAACTTCCTCTTCGTCCTCATCGCCCTGGTCAAGGGGAAGTTCCGCATGGCCGTCATCGGCGCCCTGGTGCCGTTCGTGGCGATCGTGGCGGCCGTCCGGCTCGCCCGCCCCGGCTCCTGGTGGTCACGGCACGCCTACGCCCGCCGCCCCCGGGCCCGCGCCCGGGCCACGGTGCGTACGTACCGCCACGACCGGCGCTGGACCCGCGTACGCCGCAGGGTTCAGGACCTGATCGGCGGCTTCCAGGAGCGTGCCCCGGGACCGGGCTCCGGTTCCGACCGGTCCTGACGGCGCTCCCACCACGCGACGCACGCGACGAGCGCGAGCACGGCCGCGATCGCCGCCAGATGCTCCTTGCCCGCCAGGTTGTTCTTGACCAGGATCTCCACGACCATCGCGACGACCACGAGCGCCCCGGTCCACCGCGCCCGGTGGCGCCAGCAGACGAAGACCGCGAGGCCCACCACGGCGGCCGACGGTCCGGTGTCTACGACCCGCGCGTCCGACGCCGGCAGCCCGAGCGGGTTCTCCGGGCCGAGCGCGATGCCGATCCGGGCGTACAGCGTCCCGGCCAGCGTCGCCAGATAGGCGATCCCGAGCGTCCGCCACCGGCCCAGACAGATCTCGGCGATCCCGAAGACCAGCAGGATCTGCGCCAGCGCGCCCCACACGGGCAGATCCAGGGCCGGGACGAACAGCGAGAGCGGGGTGCGGAGCAGCGCGAGCCAGAGCGGTTCCTCGGCCCGTACCGAGCCGACGTTCTGCACCGGCTGATAGCCCCACTCCTGGTTCTGCACCAGCTGGAACGCGGCCGTGAGGCAGATGGCGGCCAGCGTCATCGGGATCGCCCGCCACCTCCGCGCGACGAGAGCCGTCCGTACGGTGGTGAACAGCGACCCCCACTCGCGGCGGGCGAAATCCTTGAGGGAGGACCTCACCGCCGGCCCTCCAGATGCTTGCGGTGCAGCCACTTCGGCAGACCGGGGGCCTCCAGGAAGCCCTCGGCGCGGCCCGCGGCGAGGCCGATGCGCAGCAGGTCGGCGCTCTTCTCGAAGAGCATGAAACGGGGCTCCCAGATCGGTCGGTACTTGGCGTTGGCGCGGTACAGCGACTCGATCTGCCACCAGCGGGAGAAGAAGCTGAGCAGCGAACGCCACATCCGCAGCACGGGTCCCGCCCCGAGCTTCGAGCCGCGTTCGAAGACGGAGCGGAACATCGCGAAGTTCAGTGACACCTGGGTGATCCCGATCTCCTCGGCGCACTGGAGGAGTTCGATGACCATGAACTCCATCAGACCGTTCTCGGAGTCCCGGTCACGCCGCATCAGGTCCAGCGAGAGCCCCTTCGGGCCCCAGGGGACGAAGGAGAGCACGGCCCGCAGCTCCCCGCTGTCGTCCGTGCACTCCAGCATCACGCACCGGCCGTCGCGCGGGTCGCCGAGCCGGCCGAGCGCCATCGAGAAGCCCCGCTCGGTGGCCCCGTCGCGCCAGTCGTCGGCCTTGCGGAGCAGCTCGTCCATCTCGTCGGCCGGGATGTCCTCGTGGCGCCGGATCCGCACCTGGTACCCGGCCCGCTTGACCCGGTTGAACGCCTGCCGCACCGTGCGCATGGCCCGGCCGTCCAGGGTGAACTCCCTGGTGTCCACGATCGCCTCGTCGCCCAGCTCCAGGGCGTCGAGGCCGTGCCGGGCGTAGACGGTTCCGGCCTCCTCGCTCGCGCCCATCACGGCCGGGATCCAGCCGTGTTCGCGGGCCTCGGCCAGCCATGGCTCGATCGCTCCGGGCCAGGCCTCCGGGTCGCCGATCGGGTCGCCGGAGGCGAGCGAGACCCCGCCGACCACCCGGTAGGCGATCGCCGCCTTCTCGCTGGGGGACCACACCACGCTCTTCTCGCGGCGCAGCGCGAAGTAGCCGAGCGAGTCGCGGTCCCCGTGCCTGTCGAGCAGGGCCCGCAGCTTGTCCTCGTCCTCCTCGGTGAGCGGGTCGACGGCCCGGCGCGAGCGGAAGGCGGCGAAGAGCACGGCGAACAGCAGCAGCGTGGACAGGACGTTGATGGTGACGTCGACCCAGCCCGGTGGGGCGATCCCGTCGGAGCGGGAGCCGTCCGACGCCAGGGTGACCAGCCGCATCACGCCGTACCGCCAGCGCTCCGGGAAGGTGGAGGTGCCGGTGGAGGTGTCGGTGACGGTGACCAGGACCGCGGCGAGCAGCGAGGTCACCAGGAGCCCGCCGACCGCCACGGCCGCGGCGAGCAGCGGGTTGGAGCGGTCGCCCTTGGCGTAGAACTCCTTGCGGCCGAGCAGCAGCGCGAGCACGAACGCGGCGGAGAGGACCAGCGAGACCCAGTTCTGGGCGTGCTGCCGGATCTCCGGGAAGACCATCGCGAAGGCGAAGAGCAGCAGGAAGAGCCCACCGAGCACGGTGTTGAGGATCCAGGCGGCCCGCTTGCGGCGGCGCATGGTGATCGCGAGGAAGAGCGTGAAGACGCCCGAGGCGAAGCCCGCGGTCAGCATGTACGGGGTGAAGTAGTCGTCCGTGTTGTGCCGACGGAGGTCCTGGCCGAAGGAGACCCAGACGGCGCTCAGGAAGTTGACGAACGTGACGGCGCGCAGATACCAGACGGCGAAAGCGGCGCTGCGCCGCGATCGGACGGTGCTCCCGGGCGCTCCTTCGGTGGACAAACGGACCTCTCCCATGAAAAGCGATCATATGGGGCATCGCTCGTCATGATCGGTCGCCGGACGCGTCCGTCCGCACGTGGCGGGCGGACGCGTCCGGTGCCGTGATCCGTCTCAGTTCTCCTCGTCGACCGCAGCGGCTGGAGTGGTCTGCTCCGGCAGCTCGGCGGCCAGTGCGGCCGCGGCCTGGACGAGGGGAAGAGCGAGCAACGCCCCGGTTCCCTCGCCCACAGTGACGCCCTGATCGAGCAGAGGGTTGAGCGCCATCCGGTCCAGCGCCTTCGACTGCGCCGGCTCCCCGCTCACCTGCCCCGCCAGCCACCAGTCCGGCGCGCGGAACGCCGCCCGCTGCGCCACCAGCGCGCAGGCCGCCCCCACCACACCGTCCAGGATCACCGGCATCCGCCGCACCGCGCTCTGCAGCAGGAACCCGGTCATCGCCGCGAGATCCGCCCCGCCGACCGCCGCGAGCAGCTCCAGCTGATCGCCCAGGACCGGCCGCGCGCGCCGCAGCGAGTCCCGGACGGCCGCGCACTTGCGCATCCAGGCCAGATCGTCGATCCCCGCGCCGCCCCGGCCGGTGACCACCGAGGCGTCCGTGCCGCACAGCGCCGCGACCAGCGTGGCCGCCGGGGTCGTACCGCCGACACTCAGATCGCCGAGGACGACCAGGTCCGTGCCGGAGTCGGCCTCCTCGTCCGCGATCGTGACGCCCAGCTCGACCGCCGCCACCGTCTCCTCGACGGTCAGCGCGTTCTCGACGTCGATCCGGCCGCTGCCGCGCCGCACCCGGTGCCGTACGACCTCGGCCGGCAGCAGCTCCGGATCACAGTCCAGACCCGCGTCCACCACCCGCACCGGCACACCGGCCCGCCGGGCGAGCACCGCCACCGGGCTCGCGCCGTCGAGCACCGCGCGGACCAGCTCGTACGCGGTGCCGGCCGGACGGCCCGACACCCCCAGCGAGGCCACCCCGTGATCGCCCGCGAAGAGCACCACCCGCGGCTGTTCGATCGCCCGCACCTTGACCGAACCCTGCGCGGCCGACAGCCACTCGCCCAGTTCGTCGAGCCGGCCGAGCGCACCGGGCGGAACGATCAACCGCTCCCGGCGCTCCTCGGCGTCACGCCGTATCCCGCCGTCGGGGCGCTCGATCAGATCGGAGAAGTCGTCCAGGTTCAAGGCTCTTCCTCGTGACGTCGGCGATGGCCATGGGTGATCGCACCCTACCCGCGCAGCACCAGGGCCTGTCCCGAGACGACGAGGAGCACCTGCTCGCACTCGTCGCCGAAGGCCGCGTTCAGCCGGCCCAGCTCGTCCCGGAAGCGGCGGCCCGACGCCGTGGCCGGGACGACTCCCGAGCCGACCTCGTTCGTCACGGCGACGACCGTGCGGGAGGTGTTCCGCACCGCCGCCACCAGCTCCGCCATCCGCTCGCGCAACTCCTCCTGCCCGCCGTGCGCCCACCGCTCGTCGTCCCAGGCCCCGGCCCGGTCCATCGCGTCCGTCAGCCACAGCGACAGACAGTCGATCAGCAGGGCCGGACCGTCGGACTCGAGCAGCGGTACGAGATCGCAGGTCTCGGCGGTACGCCAGGAACCCGGCCGCCGGTCACGGTGCAGGCTCACCCGCTGCGCCCACTCCGGATCTCCCTCCCGGGTCCCGCCGGTCGCCACGTACAGCACCTCGGGGAAGGTCTCCAGACGCCGCTCCGCCTCCACCGACTTGCCCGAACGGGCGCCCCCGGTCACCAGCGTGCGCCGCGGCACGTCGGGCACGGCGTGGTACTCCCCGACATACAGCGTCGTCCCGTCCGGCACCGCCCGCGCCCCGGCCGCCGCGAGCCGCCGGTCCAGCTCGGCACCGCCCGGGATGTCATGGTCCAGATGGGCGGCGACCACATCGGTGCTCGCCCCCACCGCCCCGGTCGCCCGCAGCCTGGCCAGCGCGTCGGGCCGCCCGGTGACGTCCAGGACGACCATGTCGTACGGGGTGCGATGGTCGTCCGGCAGGCCGGCGGGGGCACCGCCGGGCGGCAGATAGAGCAGCCGCTCACCGTCCGGGGAGATCACCTCGTACCCCGTACCGGGCGAATCCATCGGCACGGCCCGTACCCGGTGCCCGCTGATCAGCGTCAGCTCCCGTCCGTCCGGGACCCGCCCCGCGGCCGGCAGCCCGGCGGGCACCTCCACGGCCGGCCCGTCGTGCGGATGCGTCAGCAACACCTGCCGTACGCCCACCAGCGAATGCCCGGACCGGGCGGCGGCCAGCGCGGCCCCCGGCGTCAGGTCGAGCAGCAGCGCCCCGTCCACGAGCAGGGCGGTGGCCGCCCGCGCCTGCGGGCCACGGGCGGTCGCGCACACGGCGCAGGGGCAGTCGGGGCGGGGGAGCCCGAGAGGGGCGCCGGTGCCGAGCAGAGTCAGTTCCACGCTCAGATCCTCCCGCGTCACCGCGAGGGGTGCGCGCCCGGCTACGCTGCGGGCAGGAAACCGATCATCCGGTGAGCCTTCAGGAGGCGGACATGGCATGGACGTGGCGGTTCGAGAAGTCCGACGGCACGGAGGTCCAGCCGGCGGTGGCGCCGGAGGAGTTCACGACCCAGGGAGACGCCGAGTCCTGGATCGGTGAGTACTGGAAGGACCTCCTGGAGGGCGGCGCGGACCAGGTGACGCTCTCGGAGGACGGCACGAAGATCTACGGCCCGATGCCCCTGAACGCGGAGGGCTAAGGCCTGTTGTGGGCAATCGTCCCGCAGGACGGGACGGGTGGGCACAACCCACGGCCCCGGTGCCGTTGCCGGGCCCTCGTGCACAAGGCCCTCGGCAGGGCACCGGGCCCCCGGGTGCACGAGGGCCTTCCCCGGCGCGGCACCGAGGTCACATCTCGCCCAGCGTGACCTCCGCCCGGGACTCCCGGCCCGCCCGCTCGTACACCACCGTCACCCTGTCGCCCGGCTTCCGGGAAGCGAGCGCCTCCGACAGCGACGTGATCGTCGTGATCGGCTCGTCGCCCACCCGGGTGATCACGTCCCCCGGCCGCAGCCCCGCCTTCCCCGCCGCCCCGTTCGCCGGCGCCTCGACCACCGCGACCCCCGACGGCTCGTAATCGTCGTCGAGCACCGTCCGGCCGGTGATGTTCAGGGCCGCCCGGCCGGAGTCGGTGACCCTGCCGTTCCTGATGATCTGGTCGGCGATCGTCCTGACCATCGAGACGGGGATCGCGAAGCCGATCCCCGGCGCCGCGCCGCCGCCCATCTGCGGGTCCGTCGCCGCCAGCGTCGGGATGCCGATGACCTCGCTGTCCAGATTGACCAGCGCGCCCCCGCTGTTGCCGGGGTTGATCGCGGCGGACGTCTGCACCATGTTCCCGATGGTCGCCCCCGTACCACCGCCGGCACGGCCCGCGCTGACCGTGCGGCCGGTCGCCGACACGATGCCCTGGGTGACGCTGCCCGACAGACCCAGCGGGGAGCCCATCGCCAGCACGATCTGGCCCATGTCGACCTTGGCCGAGTCGCCGAACTTCGCCGGCTTCAGCCCCTCCGGGACGGAGTCCAGCTTGATGACGGCGAGATCCTGCTCGGGGTACGTCGAGACCAGTCTCGCCACCACCGGCTGCCCGCCGGTCGCCGCCGTGACCCGGAAGCTCTCCTCCCGGCCGATCACGTGCGCGTTGGTGACGATGTGCCCCTGGGCGTCGTACACGACCCCGGAGCCGAGGCTGTTCGACGCGTCGATCTGGACGACGGACGGCAGCACGTTCTTGATGACGGCCCGGTAGTCGTCCTGGAGGTCGTTGACGGCGAGCGGGGCGGCCGCCTGCGTGGAACGGTTCACCTCCGGGGCCGCACCGGACGTGCAGCCGCCGGCCAGGGCGACGGCGCAGGCCCCGGCGGCGACGGGCAGCAGCAGACGGCGCGTACGGGCACGAGCGAGGGAGCGGGCGCGAGCACGGGGGACGTCCATGTCCGGAGTATCCCGTTCACCCCGTACGCCCGGCCCGGTGAACGCCGCCGATCAGGGGGCCGACGAGAGGACCTGTGCCGCCGATCAGGGGGCCGATGAGAGGAACTGCGTCGCCGCCAGCTCCCCGTACAGCTCGTCTCCCGCCACCAGCTCGCCGTGCGTGCCCACCGCCCGGACCCGTCCCGACTCCATCACCACGATCCGGTCCGCCAGCGTCACCGTCGACAGCCGGTGCGCCACCACCAGGACCGTCACCTCGCGGGCCGCCTCCGCGACCACGTCGCGCAGCGCCAGCTCGTTCACCGCGTCCAGTTGCGAGGTCGCCTCGTCCAGCAGCAGCAACCGGGGCTTGCGCAGCAACGCCCGGGCGATGGCCACCCGTTGCCGCTCACCGCCCGACAACTTGGAGCCGCGGTGGCCGACGACCGTCTCCAGGCCGTCCGGCAGCCGCTCGACGAGCCCGTCCAGCCTGGCCCGTACGAGCACGTCCCGGATCTCCTCCTCCGTCGCCTCCGGCGCGGCGAACACCAGGTTCTCGCGCAGGGTGCCGGAGAGGACCGGGGCGTCCTGCTCGACGTACCCGATGGCCGCGCGGAGATCGGACAGCGACCAGTCCCGTACGTCCTTCCCGTCGATCAGGACCCGGCCGCCGGAGGGTTCGTAGAAGCGCTCGATCAGCCCGAACAGGGTCGTCTTCCCCGCCCCGGACGGGCCGACGAAGGCGGTCATCCCGGCGCCGCGGACGGTGAAGGAGACGCCCTGGTGGACGAGGGGGAGATCGTCGCGGTAGCGGAAGGAGACGTCCTCGAAGACGACCGAGGCCGGGCCGTTCTCCACCCGGCCCGTGGCCGTGGCGCCCAACTCCTCGGTCTGGAGACGCTCGGCCTCCAGGATGCGGCCGATCGCCGCGGAGCCCACCTGGTACTGCGTCGCCGCCTCGACCAGCTTGGAGACGGGCTCGATCAGATAGAAGAGGAAGAGCAGGAAGGCGATGAGCGAGGAGACGGAGATCGCTCCGGACGCGACCCGGGCGCCGCCGATGCCGAGCACCGCGAGGAACGACACCTGAACGGCGAGACCGATCGAGGACCCGGCCACCGACTGCCACTTCGCCGAGCGGACGCCGTGCCGCCAGGCCTCCTTCGCCGCCGCCTCGACGACCGCGGTCTCCCGCTCCTCGGCGCCGGACGCCTTGATCGTACGGAACGCGCCGAACGCCCGCTCCAGGACCGTGGAGATCTCGCCCACCGCCTCCTGGGAGCGCTTCGTGGCCCGCGAGATCCTCGGCATCACGACCGCGACCGCGCCGCCGATCAGCACGATCACGCCCAGGGTGACGCCGAGCAGGACGGGGTCCATCCACGCCATCATCGCGAGCGTCGCCACGAAGGCGAGGCCGCCGGTCGCCGCCGAGACCACCGACTGGGTCGTGACCGCGCGCAGCAGGGTGGTGTCGGAGGTGACGCGGGACATCAGATCGCCCGGCTGCGTCTTCTCCACCTCGGGCAGGCGCAGCCGCAGTAGCCGGCCGATCAGGGTGCGGCGGGCGGCGAGGACGACGGACTCGGCCGTCCGCTCCAGGATGTACGCGCCGAGCGACTCGATCGCCGTGCCGAGGACGACGAGGGCGGTGAGGAGGAGCAGGATCCCGGCGATCGACTGGTCCTCGCCGAGCCGCTCCACGAGAGCCTTCGCGGCGAGCGGCTGGGCGAGCCCGCCGGCGGCGCCGACCAGCGCGAAGAGTGCACCGAGAGCGACCGTCCGGCGATGCGGCCGGAAGTGCGCGTAGAGCGCGCGCCACACGTCACGCGCGGGCACGGGAGGAGCGGGAGCGGGGGAGGCGTCGGTACTCACGGAGAGGAGGACGCGGCAGAACCCCGGCCACCTGACGCGCCGGCCGAACCGGCCGAAGCGAACCGCCGGAGATCCCGCGGTCGGCGAACCGGCCGCCGGAGGCCCCGTGCGGCCCTCCGGGAGAGGCCGCGCGCGGCGCTCTGGGCGAGCAAGGCCCCGCGCGGCGCCCCGGCCCTCGCGCCCTCCGGGCAAGATTCCGGAGGACCTCCGGCCCATCGGTGCCCCCGGGAAGGCTCCCGCTAGCCCCGGACCCCGCAAAGATGCAGGAGCGCCGCTATTCGGCGGTACGGGTCCGTGCGGCCCGCGCGGTCCTCCGCCGTGAGCAGCCGGTCCAGTTGCTCGGCGGACGGCAGCCCCTCGTCACCCGGCACGCCGTCGGTGAAGACCCGTACGCCGTACCAGGCGTGCAGCGGCGCCGCGATCCCCGCGAGCGTCGCCGTCAGCGCGTCGAGCCGGTCGGCACGCACCTTGAGCCCGTTGTCGTCGGTGTACACGTCCGACTCGAAGCCGGCCACCGCGCCCGCCCAGTCCCCGGCGAGCCCCGGCCGCATGGCCAGCGCCTCCGCGTTCCGCACGACCAGGGACAGCAGGCCGCCGGGCGCCAGCATCCGGGCCAGGCCCGCGAGAAGCGCGTCCGGCTCGTCCGCGTACATGAGCACGCCGTGGCAGAGCACGACGTCGAAGCTGCCCGGCAGGAAGTGCACCCCGGTCTCGCGGCCGTCGCCCTCCACCAGCCGGACCCGCTCGCGGATCCCGGCCGGCTCGGTGGCCAGCGCCTCACGGGCGGCCTTGAGCAGCTCGGGGTCCGCCTCCAGACCGGTCACGGTGTGCCCGGCCCTGGCCAGCCGCAGTGCCTGGGTGCCCTGCCCCATGCCCGCGTCGAGTATGCGCAGCCGCTGCCCCACGGGGTAGCGGGCGGCTATCTGCTCGTCGAGCTGGCGCGCGATCATCTCCTGGCGGACGGTCTCGCGCAGGCCCCCGTGACCGGCGGGCCACGGGGACACGGCGGGCAGCAGCCGACCGCCCGTAGCAGGGCCGGAGCCGTCCCCGCTCAGGGCCGCTCTCCGCGCTTGACCTGCGGCTTCGGCAGCCGCAGTCGGCGCATCTGGAGCGTACGCATGAGGCCGTAGGCCACCGCGCCGCGCTTGGACTCGTTCGGGAAGCGCTCGTTCAGCTGCTTCTTCAGCCGCAGCCAGATGCCGATCGAGTCGATGACGATCATGACGATCACACCGAGCCAGAGCAGCAGCGAGATGTTCTGCAGCGCCGGGACCCGGATCATCGACAGCACGAGGATCACCACGGCCATCGGGAGGAAGAACTCCGCGATCGCGAAGCGCGAGTCGACGAAGTCGCGCACGAAGCGGCGGACCGGACCCTTGTCACGGGCCGGCAGGTAACGCTCGTCGCCGCTGGCCAGCGCCTCGCGCTGACGGGCGAGGTCCGCGCGGCGCGCCTCTCGCTGGCGCTTCATGGCCTCCTTGCGGTCGGTCGGCACCGTCGCGGCACGACGGCGCTGGGTCTGCGCCTCGCTCCGCTTCGGAGTCGGGCGGCCCTTGGGGGCCTCGGGGTCGCGGGGCTGCTTGGAGAGGTCCGCCGTCACCTTGTCGGTGGGGGCCTTCTCTTCCTTGGAACGGCTACGGAACACAAAAACCAAGGGTACGTGGTGGGGGGCACGGACCCCAGCCCCGCCGGGAACGATCCGCTAACGGCCCGCGTCTGTGGGGGTACGCACGGAAGACGCGCACGGTCACCCCGAGATCCCTCTACTCCCTGAGCCGGAGGGGAACCGCACGTAGTCGTCCTTGGGGAGGAGCGCATCCGGCCCCGAACAGTGCGGTAATGGATACAGGGACCGTACTGTGGATCCTGTTGGAGTGCTTGAGCCGAGTCCGTCAGAAGGGGGCGCGCGAAGCCCATGAGCGGTGTCATGAAGCGTATGGGGATGATCTTCCGCGCGAAGGCAAACAAGGCCCTTGACCGGGCCGAGGATCCGCGCGAGACCCTCGATTACTCCTACCAGAAGCAGCTGGAGCTGTTGCAGAAGGTCCGGCGGGGCGTGGCCGACGTGGCGACCTCGCGCAAGCGGCTCGAACTGCAGCTGAACCAGCTCCAGGGCCAGTCCGCCAAGCTGGAGGACCAGGGCCGCAAGGCGCTGGCGCTCGGCCGCGAGGACCTGGCGCGCGAGGCGCTGTCCCGGCGGGCGGCGCTCCAGCAGCAGGTGAGCGACCTCGAGGTGCAGCACCAGACGCTGCAGGGCGAGGAGGAGAAGCTCACGCTGGCCGCGCAGCGGCTGCAGGCCAAGGTCGACGCCTTCCGTACGAAGAAGGAGACGATCAAGGCGACCTACACGGCGGCGCAGGCGCAGACCCGGATCGCCGAGTCGTTCTCCGGCATCTCGGAGGAGATGAGCGACGTCGGCGTGGCGATCCAGCGCGCCGAGGACAAGACGGCCCAGCTGCAGGCCCGGGCCGGCGCGATCGACGAGCTGCTCGCCTCGGGCGCGCTCGACGACCAGTCGGGCCTGGCGAAGGACGACATCCAGGCGGAGCTCGACCGGCTGTCCGGCGGTACGGACGTCGAGCTGGAGCTCCAGCGGATGAAGGCCGAGCTGGCGGGAGGCCCCGCGGCCTCGAAGCAGGCGATCGAGGGCGGCGCCGGGACGGCGACGCCGCAGGACCAGCAGCAGTCGCACCCCCGTTTCGACAAGCAGTAACGAGCCTTGAGCGGTAACCGACCCTGAGGACGGCGCGTCATGATCGTACGGATCATGGGGGAGGGCCAGTGGAAGCTGGCGGACAGTCACTTCGCCGAGCTGAACAAACTCGACGACGAGCTGCTGGACGAGATGGAGTCGGGTGACGGCGTGGGCTTCCGCCGTACCCTCTCCGCTCTCCTCGACGCGGTCCGCACGCTCGGTGCCCCGCTCCCGGACGACGCGCTGGAGCCGTCCGCGCTGATCCTCCCGTCTCCCGACGCGACCCTCGAAGAGGTCCGCGAGATGCTCTCCGACGACGGGCTCATCCCGGGCTGAGCCCCGGCACCCGACGCTCCCGGTGCCCCGCGCCCCTTCCGGGGGCGCGGGGCACCGCCGTGCGTCACCCCGTACCGTTGCCCGATGTGACCACCCTCGACAGCGGGTTCTCGCGCGGCCGGCGCTGGCTGCGGACGCACCCCCTCGCCTTCGACGCCGGCCTCGCTCTCGCCGTGCTCGTCTGCATGGTCACCGGCTCCTTCGCCGATCCCCACGGCAGCCCCAACGGCCCGACGTTCGGCGACCGCACCCCGGACGCCTCCAGCGTCCTGCTCATGGTGCTGAGCGCCGCCGCCCTCGTCCCGCGGCGACGTGTGCCCCTCGCGGTCCTCGGCTTCACGTCCGCGGTCACCCTCGTCGAGCTGATCGCCGACGACAGCCCGGCGCCCGTCGCCATGGGCGCCGTCATCGCGCTCTACACCGTCGCCTCCCGCACCGACCGCCCCACCACCTGGCGCGTCGGTCTCGCCACCATGACGGTGCTGACCGCCGCCGGGATGCTCTTCGGCCCGACCCCCTGGTACGCCCAGGAGAATCTGGGCGTCTTCGCCTGGACCGGCATGGCCGCGGCCGCCGGTGACGCCGTCCGCAGCCGGCGGGCCTTCGTCGACGCCATCCGGGAGCGCGCCGAACGCGCGGAACGGACCCGCGAGGAGGAGGCACGGCGCCGGGTCGCCGAGGAGCGGCTGCGGATCGCCCGTGACCTCCACGACGTGGTGGCCCATCACATCGCGCTGGTCAACGTTCAGGCCGGGGTCGCCGCGCACGTCATGGACAAGCGCCCCGACCAGGCCAAGGAGGCCCTCGCGCATGTCCGCGAGGCCAGCCGCTCGGCCCTCAACGAGCTGCGCGCCACCGTCGGTCTGCTCCGCCAGTCCGGCGACCCGGAGGCCCCCACCGAGCCGGCGCCCGGCCTCGGTGTCCTCGACGAGCTGCTCGCCACCTTCCGTAACGCCGGTCTCCCCGTCGAACTGGCCCGCACCGACGACAGCGCCGCCCTGCCCGCGGCCGTCGACCTCGCCGCGTACCGGATCATCCAGGAGGCGCTGACCAACGTGCGCAAGCACGCCGGCCCGGACGCCAAGGCGGAGGTGAGCGTCGTGCGGGTCGGCCGGACGATCGAGATCACCGTCCTCGACAACGGGACGCCCAAGGCCGCCCCCGCCGACGCCGACACGGGGGGCCACGGCCTGCTCGGCATGCGCGAACGGGTCACCGCCCTCGGCGGCACCCTGACGGCCGCACCCCGCTACGGCGGCGGTTTCCGCGTCCAGGCGATACTGCCCACCACGGCCCGTACGGGGGAGGACACATGACGATCCGGGTGCTGCTCGCCGACGACCAGGCCCTGCTCCGCAGCGCGTTCAAGGTGCTGGTGGACTCCGAGCCGGACATGGAGGTCGTCGCCGAGGCCGCGGACGGCGCGGAGGCCGTCGCCCTGGCCCGGTCCGCGAAGGCGGACGTCGTCCTGATGGACATCCGCATGCCCGGTACGGACGGGCTCGCCGCCACCCGCATGATCACCGCCGACCCCGAGCTGTCCGCCGTACGGATCGTCATGCTGACCACCTTCGAGGTGGACGAGTACGTCGTGCGGTCGCTCCGCGCCGGCGCCTCCGGCTTCCTCGGCAAGGGGGCGGAACCGGAGGAACTGCTCAACGCCATCCGGATCGCAGCCGCCGGCGAGGCGCTGCTGTCGCCCGTGGCGACCAAGGGTCTGATCGCCAAGTTCCTCGCTCAGGGCGGGGGTTCGGACGGAGAGGAGGGGGAGAACGCGCTGCGGCACTCCGAGCGCCTGGCCGCCCTCACCACCCGTGAACGCGAGGTCCTCGTCCTCGTCGCGGGCGGCCACTCCAACGACGAGATCGCCGAACGTCTCGAAGTCAGCCCCCTCACGGTCAAGACGCACGTCAACCGGACCATGGCCAAGCTCGGCGCCCGCGACCGGGCTCAGCTGGTGGTCACGGCCTACGAGTCGGGTCTGGTCCGTCCGAAGGTGGAGTGAGGGAGTACTCCGGCGTACTCCAGGCGCGGTATGCGCGGGATAAGGAAGTGGGCCCGAGGGCCGAGGATCCGGGGCTTCCCATGGCTGATCGTGGAGGTGGGCACCTGTCACCGCCCGCCTGCCGAGTACGCCACAGAAGAGAGACCCCATGTCCTGGCTGTCCAGATTCAGCCTCGCACAACGGGCCCTGATAGGGCTGATGTCCATCGTCGCGATCCTCTTCGGAGCGATCGCGATCCCGCAGCTGAAGCAGCAGTTGCTGCCCTCGATCGAGCTCCCGATGGTCTCGGTGCTGGCCCAGTACCAGGGCGCCTCCCCCGATGTGGTCGAGAAGCAGGTCGTCGAACCGCTCGAGAACACCATCGAGGCCGTCGACGGCATCACGGGCATCACCTCCACCGCCTCCGAGGGCAACGCCGTCATCATGGCCACCTTCGACTACGGCGACGAGGGCACCAAGCAGCTCGTCGCCGACGTCCAGCAGGCCGTGAACCGGGCCAGGATCGCCCTGCCCGACGACGTCGACCCGCAGGTCGTCGCCGGTTCGACCGACGACATCCCGACCGTCGTCCTCGCCGTCACCTCGGACAGGGACCAGCAGGCCCTCGCGGACCAGCTGGAGCGGACCGTCGTCCCCGCCCTGGAGGACATCGACGGGGTGGGCCAGGTCTCCGTCGACGGCGTCCAGGACCTCCAGGTCTCCGTCACCCCCGACGACCGGAAGCTCGCCGCGGCCGGCCTGAACACCATGAAGCTCGCCGAGGCCGTCCGGGCCGGTGGCGGCACGGTCCCGGCCGGCTCGTTCTCCGAGGCCGGCAAGAGCCGCACGGTCCAGGTCGGCGGCGGCTTCACCTCGCTCCGGCAGATCCAGGACCTGCGGATCAAGCCCGAGAAGGGCAAGGCCGTCCGTCTCGGCGACGTGGCCACGGTGAAGCAGGAGGAGTCCTCCCGCGTCTCCCTCACCCGTACGAACGGCAAGCCCAGCCTCGCCGTCATGGCCACCATGGACAACGACGGCAGCGCCGTCGCCATCTCCGACGCGGTCAAGGAGAAGCTGCCCGAGCTCCGCCGGGACCTCGGCGCGGGCGCCGAGCTGACCGTGGTCTCCGACCAGGGCCCGGCAGTCTCCAAGTCGATCTCCGGTCTGACCACGGAGGGCGCGCTCGGTCTCGTCATGGCCGTCCTGGTGATCCTGGTCTTCCTCGCCTCCCTGCGCTCCACCCTGGTCACCGCGGTCTCCATCCCGCTCTCGGTGGTCCTGGCGCTCATCGTGCTGTGGACCCGCGACCTGTCGCTCAACATGCTGACGCTGGGTGCGCTGACCATCGCCATCGGCCGGGTCGTCGACGACTCGATCGTGGTGCTGGAGAACATCAAGCGGCACCTGGGCTACGGCGAGGAGCGCCAGGCGGCGATCCTCACGGCGGTACGGGAGGTGTCGGGCGCCGTCACCTCCTCGACTCTCACCACGGTCGCGGTCTTCCTGCCGATCGGCCTGGTCGGCGGCATGGTGGGTGAGCTGTTCGGTTCGTTCAGCCTGACGGTGACCGCCGCCCTGCTCGCCTCCCTGCTGGTCTCCCTGACCGTCGTCCCGGTCCTCTCGTACTGGTTCCTGCGTGCCCCCAAGGGCACGTCGGCGGACCCGGACGAGGCGCGGCGGCTGGCCGAGGAGAAGGAGAACAGGAGCCGGCTCCAGCGTCTGTACGTCCCGGTCCTGCGGTTCGCGACCCGGCGCCGCCTCACCAGTGTGGCCATCGCGGTCGTCGTCCTCATCGGCACCTTCGGCATGGCCCCGCTCCTGAAGACCAACTTCTTCGACCAGGGCGAGCAGGAGGTCCTCTCCATCAAGCAGGAGCTGGCACCGGGCACCAGCCTCGCGGCGGCCGACGAGGCCGCGCAGAAGGTCGAGAAGGTCCTGGCCACCGCCGGTGGCGTGAAGGACTACCAGGTCACGGTCGGCTCCTCGGGCTTCATGGCCGCCTTCGGCGGCGGCACGGGCGCCAACCAGGCCTCGTACCAGGTGACGCTGGAGGACTCGGCGTCGTACGAGAAGACCCGCGACGCCATCGACGAGGCGCTGGGCGCGCTCGACGGCATCGGCGAGACGACGATCGCGGCGGGCGACGGCTTCGGCAGCCAGGACCTGAGCGTGGTGGTCAAGGCGTCCGACGCGGACACGCTGAAGAAGGCGTCCGAGGCGGTCAGGGCCGGCGTGGCGGAGCTCGACGACGTCACCGACGTCCAGAGCGACCTGTCCCAGTCGGTGCCCAGGATCTCCGTCAGGGCCAACGCCGAGGCGGCGGAGGCGGGCTTCGACGACACGACGCTCGGTATGGCCGTCGCGCAGGCGGTGCGCGGCACCCCGGCCGGCAAGGCGATCCTCGACGACACCGAGCGGGACGTCGTCCTCACCTCCGCGAAGCGGGCCACGACGATGGCCGAGCTGAAGGCGCTGCCGCTCGGGCCGGTCAGGCTCGGCGACATCGCCGACGTGAAGCTGGTCCCGGGCCCGGTCTCGATGACCCGGATCGACGGCTCGCGTGCGGCGACGATCACGGCCAAGCCGATCGGTGACAACACCGGCGCGGTGAGCGCCGCCCTCCAGACGAAGATCAACGAGCTGGATCTCCCCGAGGGCGCGACCGCCTCCATCGGCGGTGTCTCCGAGGACCAGTCCGAGGCGTTCGGCAACCTGGCGCTGGCGATGCTGGCGGCGATCGCGATCGTCTTCATGCTCCTGGTGGCGACCTTCAAGTCGCTGATCCAGCCGCTGATCCTGCTGGTCTCGATCCCGTTCGCGGCGACCGGCGCGATCGGTCTGCTGCTGGTGACGGGTACCGCGATGGGCGTCCCGGCGATGATCGGCATGCTGATGCTGATCGGCATCGTGGTGACCAACGCGATCGTGCTGATCGACCTGATCAACCAGTACCGGGCCCAGGGCCTGGGCGTCGTCGAAGCGGTCGTCGAGGGCGGCCGCCACCGACTGCGCCCGATCCTCATGACGGCTCTGGCGACGATCTTCGCCCTGCTCCCGATGGCGCTCGGCATCACGGGCGAGGGCGGCTTCATCGCCCAGCCGCTCGCGGTGGTCGTGATCGGCGGTCTGATCACGTCGACGCTGCTCACGCTGCTGCTGGTCCCGACGCTCTACGCGATGGTCGAGCTTCGCAAGGAGCGCCGCGCGAAGAAGAAGGCGGCGAAGAGGACGAAGAAGCGGGACGGCTCGTCGGACCACCCCGGGCAGCCGGACGTGACCCCCGTGGACGCGACCCTGCTGAACGCGCTGGACAGCTGAGCCGCCTCGCGCGGCCCGAGGCCGAAGGGCGCCCCGCGATCACGCGGGGCGCCCTTCGGCGGTGTCCGGAAGGCGGTGCCGTCCTACGGGAGCGCGAGCATCCGCTCCAGGGCCAGCTTCGCGAAGCTCTCGGTCTCCTTGTCGACCTCGATCCGGTTGACCAGGTTGCCCTCGGCCAGCGACTCCAGCGCCCACACCAGGTGCGGCAGGTCGATCCGGTTCATCGTCGAGCAGAAGCAGACCGTCTTGTCGAGGAAGACGATCTCCTTGTCCGGGTGCGCGTTGGCCACGCGCCGGACCAGGTTCAGCTCCGTGCCGATGGCCCACTTCGAGCCGGCCGGGGCCGCCTCCAGCGTCTTGATGATGTACTCCGTGGAGCCCACGTAGTCCGCGGCCGCCACGACCTCGTGCTTGCACTCCGGGTGCACGAGGACGTTCACGCCGGGGATCCGCTCGCGCACATCGTTGACCGAGTCCAGCGAGAACCGGCCGTGCACCGAGCAGTGCCCCCGCCACAGGATCATCTTCGCCGCGCGCAGCTCCTCGACGGTCAGGCCGCCGTTCGGCTTGTGCGGGTTGTAGAGGACGCAGTCCTCCAGCGACATCCCCATCTCACGGACGGCGGTGTTGCGGCCCAGGTGCTGGTCGGGCAGGAACAGCACCTTCTCGCCCTGCTCGAACGCCCAGTCCAGGGCCCGCTTGGCGTTGGAGGAGGTGCAGATGGTGCCGCCGTGCTTGCCGGTGAAGGCCTTGATGTCGGCCGAGGAGTTCATGTACGAGACGGGCACGACCTGCTCGGCGATCCCGGCCTCGGTCAGTACGTCCCAGCACTCCGCGACCTGCTCGGCGGTGGCCATGTCGGCCATCGAGCAGCCCGCCGCGAGGTCCGGCAGGACGACCTTCTGGTCGTCGGTGGTGAGGATGTCGGCGGACTCGGCCATGAAGTGGACACCGCAGAAGACGATGTACTCGGCCTCCGGGCGCGCCGCCGCGTCGCGGGCGAGCTTGAAGGAGTCGCCGGTGACGTCCGCGAACTGGATGACCTCGTCGCGCTGGTAGTGGTGGCCGAGGACGAAGACCTTGTCCCCGAGCTTCTCCTTCGCGGCGCGGGCGCGCTCCACCAGGTCGGGGTCGGAGGGCGACGGCAGGTCGCCGGGGCACTCCACGCCGCGCTCGCTCTTGGGGTCGGCCTCGCGGCCGAGCAGCAGGAGGGCGAGCGGCGTCGGCTGAACGTCCAGGGGCTGGGCGGTGGTCACGTCACGCACCCTTTCTTATCTGCGGAGCGAGCCTTTTCGTCGAAATGACGCTATCTATGATAACCGCTTCACGTCACTTTGACGATGTCCATAGTGTCGATGTGACGAAAGTCCGCACGGCGGCCTGTACAGCGGCGCGTGACCGTCCCCGATCCGGTGTGCGAGCATGAAGAGGAAAAGACGCGAAAGCCGAGCCTCGCCCGGAATGATTCCGGGGCCCCGCCGGTTGCAACCGTCGGCAAGCAGTCTCCGTACACACCGGGAGAGAAGCAGATGTCCGTATCGGACGAGAAGACCACTGTCAGCGACGGCATCCTCCTGTCTGACGCCGCCGCGGCCAAGGTCAAGGCCCTGCTCGACCAGGAAGGCCGCGACGACCTGGCGCTGCGCGTCGCCGTTCAGCCCGGCGGCTGCTCCGGCCTGCGTTACCAGCTCTTCTTCGACGAGCGTTCGCTCGACGGCGATGTCGTCAAGGACTTCGACGGCGTCAAGGTCGTGACCGACCGCATGAGCGCCCCCTACCTCGGCGGCGCCTCCATCGACTTCGTCGACACGATCGAGAAGCAGGGCTTCACGATCGACAACCCGAACGCCACGGGCTCCTGCGCCTGCGGCGACTCGTTCAGCTAGGCCTGAGCGCGCGACGTACGAAGGCGGCCGCCCGGATCCCGGGCGGCCGCCTTCGTTCATGCTCGGGGGAGCGCGGCTACTTCCTGGGCACGGGCTCCCCGCTCGCCGCGTCCACGACCGTCCTGCTGCCCAGCGGCTGGTCCAGCGTCACCGTCCGCGTCACCTCCACCGCGATGGCGATGCACGCCCGGTCCGGATCGGCCGGCTTCTCGCTCACCCGCACGGTGACCTTGCCGGGGCTCTCCTGCGCGGTGGCCGTGTACGTGCTGCAGACCCCGCCCCAGAAGGTCACCGACAGCTTCCGGCCGTCCGCGTCCGTCCGGTACGAACCGATCTGCCGTGGCGTGCCCTCGTCCGAAGGGGCCGGCGACGGCTTCGCCGGCGGCGCCAGGTGCTCCGGGGCCACCGCCGTCCGCACGACCGTGTGCGGCTCCGCGCCCGCCTCGGCCTCCACCCGGAACAGCCACGACGGTACGAGCGCCCGCTTGCCGTCCACGAACTCCGAGGCGAGACCGAGAGCCGCGCCGGTCACGGCCAGCTCCCGCGGCCGGGCGTCGGGCTCGCACGTCACCGTCGGGACGTCCGCGCCCGCCGGAGGGGCGGTCGCGCAGCCGCCGATGCCGATCGGCCCGCCGGCCGACGCCTTGTTCAGCTCCTCCAGCGCCTTCTCCGCGCCGATCACCGGATAGGTGTGGCTCTTCACCGGCTCCTTCAGCTGTCCGCTGCCGGCCACCGGAGCGCCGTCCGGACCGACCTGGATCCCGGTCGACCAGCCGTACGTCGGCAGCCCGCCCACGACCGGATCCGCGTTGACCACGCGCACCGAGCCGTTCATCACCTGGGTCGCGTCCAGCTTCGCGTCGCCCTGCCCGATCGCCTTGAGCACCGGAGCGGCCGCGGCCTTCGCCGCCGCCTCGCTCACCGGCGCACCGCCGCGCGGCGGCTTCGGCTCACCCGGAGGCGGACACGCCCTGCCCTTGAGGCAGGCGTCCCCGGCCGGGCCGCCGTCCTGCCGCGAGAACGTCCAGCTGCCCGGAGCCTCGGCCGACACGTCGAGCCGCAGCCCGGAGCCGTCCTTCTCCGGCGCGATCTTCCAGACCGCGCCCTCGAGCCTCGGAGCGCCCGGGATGCCGAGCGCCTTCGCCAGCCGGGCCACCTCCGCCGAGGTGACCCGGCCCTCAGGCCGGTGGACTGCGGCCGAGGAGGGCCCCTGGGGGAGGGGGCCCTTGGCCGTGTAGACGGCGCCGCCGTCGTTCGGGTCCGGCTCACCGGGCGCGATGCCCGGGCCGTCGCCCACGCCGCCACTGCCGCTGTCGCTCTTGCCGTCGAGGTGCAGCCGCGGGGGAGTGGCGGCACCGCTTCTCGTACCGTCACCTCCGTCGGAGGCGGTGGTGGCGAAGTACGCGCCCCCGCCGCCGACCAGCAGCACTCCCGCCGTCACCGAGGCGACCAGCAACGGCGTACGTTTCCGCCGCGGGTTCTCCGTACCGCTCACCGCATCGCTCCTTCGTCCCGCCGAAATCTCTGGAAGACACGGATGGGACGGAACGGGCGACCGAGTGGTTCCGTCCCGGTCAGGCGCCGTACTCGGAGGTGGCGTCGATCAGCCGCGCCGAGTCGGGCGGGACGACGACACCGTGGATCAGCGCGGGGGAGACCGGGGCGGCCGCCGCAGCCGCCGGTACCACCCAGTGCGGCGCCATCCGCGCGCTGTCGCCGCGCAGCTGGGCCAGGCTGAGATCGGACTCCTGAAGCTCCCGGGGAGCGGGGTGCGTGGACATAAGCGCACCGTACGCACGGCACGGCTTCATGGAAAAGACCTACTCTGGGGTAGTTTCCGCTGTTCGGCAGCGGGGCCCCCGGACCGGTAGCGTGAACTGTCAACCCTCTCCGTCCCGCAGGAGCGCCCAGCCGTGCGTATCGCAGTCACCGGCTCCATCGCCACCGACCACCTCATGACCTTCCCCGGCCGGTTCGCAGACCAGCTCGTCGCGGACCAGCTGCATACGGTCTCGCTCTCCTTCCTCGTCGACAACCTCGACATCCGGCGGGGAGGCGTCGGCCCGAACATCTGCTTCGGCATGGGCCAGCTCGGCGGCAACCCGATCCTGGTGGGCGCGGCCGGCTACGACTTCGACGAGTACCGCGCCTGGCTCGACCGCCACGGCGTCGACACCGGGTCCGTACGGATCTCCGAGGTCCTGCACACCGCCCGTTTCGTCTGCACCACGGACAAGGACCACAACCAGATCGGCTCCTTCTACACGGGCGCGATGAGCGAGGCCCGGCAGATCGAGCTGAAGGCCGTCGCCGACCGCGTGGGCGGTCTCGACCTGGTGCTCATCGGCGCGGACGACCCCGAGGCGATGCTGCGCCACACGGAGGAGTGCCGGACGCGGGGCATCGCCTTCGCCGCCGACTTCTCGCAGCAGATCGCGCGGATGGACGGCGACGAGATCCGCACCCTGCTCGACGGCGCGACCTACCTCTTCTCCAACGAGTACGAGAAGGGCCTCATCGAGTCCAAGACCGGCTGGACCGACGAGGAGATCCTCGCCCGCGTCGGCCACCGGGTCACCACCCTCGGCTCGCGCGGTGTGCGCATCGAGCGCGTCGGCGACCCGGCCATCGAGGTCGGCTGCCCGGAGGAGGACGCCAAGGTCGACCCGACGGGCGTCGGCGACGCGTTCCGCGCCGGCTTCCTGACCGGCCTGTCCTGGGGCGTCGGCCTGGAGCGCGCGGCCCAGGTCGGCTGCATGCTCGCCACCCTGGTGATCGAGACCCTGGGCACCCAGGAGTACACCCTGCGCCGCGCCAACTTCATGGAGCGGTTCGTCAAGGCGTACGGCCACGAGGCCGGCGCCGAGGTCCAGGCGCACCTGGCCTGACGCGGCGGGCTCCGGCGCCTCTCGGGGCCCGCGCCACGCGGGCCCTGGGGGCGTCTCGCCGCGCCCGGCGGGATCGGCGAGACGCCCCCCACAGGGGCGCTACGCCACCCGCCGCACCACGTAGGCGGTGCCGCCCTTCGGCGAGGGCTCCTCGCCCAGGTACTCCTGGCCGCGCATCTCGCACCAGGCCGGGATGTCCAACCGGGCCGCCTCGTCGTCGGCGAGGACGGTCACCGTGCCGCCCAGCGGGACGTCGCCGATCACCCGGGCCAGTTCGATGACCGGGATCGGGCAGCGCCTGCCCAGGGCGTCCACCACGAGGGACCCCGGCTCGCCCGCCTCCCCGGTCACCGCCTCCGGGGCCCCGAGCCGCTCCCGTACCGCCCCGACCACCCCCGGCAGCAGGTCGAGGAACCGGTCCACATCGCTCTCCGGGGTGCCCGTAGGCAGGGACACCCGGACGTTGCCCTCGCTCAGCACCCCCATCGCCCGCAGCACATGGCTGGGCGTCAGCGTCGAACTCGTACACGACGAACCGGACGAAACGGAGAAACCCTCCCGGTCCAGCTCGTGCAGCAAGGTCTCTCCGTCGACATAGAGACAGGAGAAGGTCACGAGATGGGGGAGCCGGCGCACCGGATCGCCCACCACCTCCACGTCCGGCACCAGCTCCGGCACCCGCGCCCGGATCCGGTCCACCAGCCCCCGCAGCCGGGCGGCCTCGGCCTCCGCCTCCGCCCGTACCGCCCGCAGCGACGCCGCCGCCGCCACGATCGCCGGCAGGTTCTCGAACCCGGGCGCCCGCCCGGACTCCCGTTCGTCCGCCGGCCCTTGGGCGGCGAACCGCACCCCCTTCCGTACGGCGAGCAGCCCCACCCCGGCCGGACCGCCCCACTTGTGCGCGCTCGCCGCGAGCAGCGACCAGGCGCCCTCGACCGGCCCCCAGCCCAGCGACTGCGCCGCGTCCACCAGGAGCGGCACCCCCGCCGCCCGGCACGCCTCCGCGACCTCGGCCACCGGCTGCACCGTTCCCACCTCGTGGTTGGCCGACTGCAGACAGGCCAGCGCGGTGCCCGCGTCCAGCGCCGCCGCGAAGGCCGCCGCCTCCACCGCCCCGGAGCGGCCCACCGGCACCTCGGTCACCGACCCGCCGGCCGCCGTGTGCGCCTCGGCCGCGTGCAGCACCGAGGAGTGCTCGACCGCCGAGACCACGAGCCGGTCCCCGACACGCCGACGGCCCGCGAGCGCTCCGGAGATTCCCGCGTGAACCGCGCGCGTCCCCGAAGGAGTGAACACCAGCTCGTCGGGGCGGCAGCCCACCGCCTCCGCGGCGGCCTCCCGCGCCGCGTCCAGCAGCAGCCTGGCCCGCCGCCCCTCGCGATAGAGGCGGGCGGGATCGGCCCAGCCCTCGTCCAGGGAGGCAAGCAGCGCCTGGCGGGCGACGGGGTGCAGCGGGGCGGCGGAGGCGGCGTCGAAGTAGGGCACCCGTCCACGGTAGAGCCCCACCTCGTAAGACCCCGTCAGATGCCCCGTCCGCGCCGCTCGTCGACCGCCGGACGGCCGCCCGGGAGCCGCCCGCGGAATGCTCGGGTCCACCCCTTCGGGGAGTCGGACGGCGCGTTGGGCACCCTCCCCGCGCGACCCCAAATAGCGTCCAGTAGGGTTTGGTCCGCATAAACATCCAAACCCCTGCCCGCGGCCGGGGCGGCGACCGACCAGCGAGACGGCCGTAGCCGACCAGCGCGGGCCGAGACTCTCGGGAAGGCGCTACGTGAGTCCCAACGGCTCCGACCGCTCGTCGCGGCGCCCGATGCGGCGGAAGCTGCCGCAGGTGCTGACTGCGGGCCTGATCCTGGCGACAGCCACCGGCTGCTCGTACAACTGGGAAGACTTCCCCCGCCTTGGTATGCCCACCCCGGTGACGGAAGAGGCACCTCGGATCCTCTCCCTCTGGCAGGGCTCGTGGGCGGCTGCGCTCGCCACGGGTGTCCTGGTCTGGGGTCTGATCCTGTGGTCGGTCATCTTCCACCGGCGCAGCCGCACCAAGGTCGAGGTACCTCCGCAGACGCGGTACAACATGCCCATCGAGGCGCTGTACACGGTCACCCCCCTCATCATCGTCTCCGTGCTCTTCTACTTCACGGCGCGCGACGAGTCGAAGCTCCTCGAGCTCTCCGCCAAGCCGACCCACACCGTGAACGTGGTCGGCTACCAGTGGAGCTGGGGCTTCAACTACGTCGAGAACGTGCCCGGAGTGACGGGCGACGCGAAGACGGACAAGAACCTGGCGTCCATCCCGGACAAGTTCCTCAAGGACTTCCCGGAGAACGCCGGAGGCGTCTACGACGCCGGTATCCCTGGTGACCGGAACCCGCAGAACGGCAACCCGGGCCCGACCCTGTGGCTGCCCAAGGGTGAGAAGGTCCGGTTCGTCCTGACCTCCCGTGACGTCATCCACTCCTTCTGGGTGGTCCCCTTCCTGATGAAGCAGGACGTCATCCCGGGTCACACCAACTCCTTCGAGGTGACCCCGACGCAGGAGGGCACCTTCATGGGCAAGTGTGCCGAGCTGTGCGGTGTCGACCACTCCCGGATGCTCTTCAACGTCAAGGTGGTCTCTCCGGAGCGCTACCAGCAGCACCTGAAGGAGCTGGCGGAGAAGGGGCAGACCGGCTACATCCCGTCGGGCATTGAGCAGACGGACCCGGCCAGGAATGCGGAGAAGAACCAACTGTGAGCATCCTCAACGAACCCCAGGGTGCGGCCGCGGCTGAGGACTCGTACGAGAACGAGCTCCCGGTACGCCGCAAGCAGCCCGGCAATGTCGTGGTGAAGTGGCTGACCACCACCGACCACAAGACGATCGGCACGCTCTACCTGGTCACGTCGTTCGTCTTCTTCTGCATCGGCGGACTCATGGCGCTCTTCATGCGCGCCGAGCTGGCCCGTCCGGGTACGCAGATCATGTCGAACGAGCAGTTCAACCAGGCGTTCACGATGCACGGCACGATCATGCTGCTGATGTTCGCGACGCCGCTGTTCGCCGGATTCGCGAACTGGATCATGCCGCTGCAGATCGGCGCGCCCGACGTGGCGTTCCCGCGGCTGAACATGTTCGCGTACTGGCTGTACCTCTTCGGCTCGATCATCGCGGTGGCCGGCTTCCTCACCCCGCAGGGTGCGGCCGACTTCGGCTGGTTCGCCTACTCCCCGCTCTCGGACGCCGTCCGTTCGCCGGGTGTCGGCGCCGACATGTGGATCATGGGTCTGGCCTTCTCCGGCTTCGGCACGATCCTCGGTTCGGTCAACTTCATCACCACGATCATCTGCATGCGCGCTCCCGGCATGACGATGTTCCGGATGCCGATCTTCACCTGGAACGTGCTGCTGACCGGTGTGCTGGTCCTGCTCGCCTTCCCGGTCCTGGCGGCCGCGCTGTTCGCCCTGGAGGCGGACCGGAAGTTCGGTGCCCACGTCTTCGACGCCGCCAACGGTGGCGCCCTGCTGTGGCAGCACCTCTTCTGGTTCTTCGGACACCCAGAGGTGTACATCATCGCGCTGCCGTTCTTCGGCATCGTCTCCGAAGTGATCCCGGTCTTCAGCCGCAAGCCGATGTTCGGCTACATCGGTCTGATCGCCGCGACCATCGCGATCGCCGGTCTGTCGGTGACGGTGTGGGCCCACCACATGTACGTCACCGGTGGCGTGCTCCTGCCGTTCTTCTCCTTCATGACGTTCCTCATCGCCGTACCGACCGGTGTGAAGTTCTTCAACTGGATCGGAACGATGTGGAAGGGCTCGCTGTCCTTCGAGACACCGATGCTCTGGACGATCGGCTTCCTGGTCACCTTCACCTTCGGTGGTCTGACCGGCGTCATCCTGGCCTCGCCGCCGATGGACTTCCACGTCTCCGACTCGTACTTCGTGGTCGCGCACTTCCACTACGTCGTCTTCGGCACCGTGGTCTTCGCGATGTTCGCCGGCTTCCACTTCTGGTGGCCGAAGTTCACCGGCAAGATGCTGGACGAGCGGCTCGGCAAGATCACCTTCTGGACGCTGTTCATCGGCTTCCACGGCACCTTCCTGGTGCAGCACTGGCTGGGTGCCGAGGGCATGCCGCGTCGTTACGCGGACTACCTCGACGCCGACGGCTTCACCGCGCTGAACACGATCTCGACGATCTCCTCGTTCCTGCTCGGTCTGTCGATCCTGCCGTTCTTCTACAACGTCTGGAAGACCGCCAAGTACGGCAAGAAGATCGAGGTCGACGACCCGTGGGGCTACGGCCGTTCGCTCGAGTGGGCGACCTCCTGCCCGCCGCCGCGACACAACTTCCTCACCCTGCCGCGGATCCGCTCCGAATCCCCGGCGTTCGACCTGCACCACCCGGAGATCGCGGCGATCGACCAGCTCGAGAACCACGGCTCCGAGAAGGCCCTCGCGGGTGAGAAGGAGGCCGGCAAGTGAAGATCCAGGGCAAGATGTTCATCTGGCTGAGCGTCTTCATCCTCGCCATGGCGATCCTCTATGGCGTGTGGTCGAAGGAGCCGGTCGGCACCACGGCGCTCTTCCTGGCCTTCGGTCTGGCCATCATGGTCGGCTACTACCTGGCCTTCACGGCCAAGCGTGTCGACGCGATGGCCCAGGACGACAAGGAGGCCGACGTCGCGGACGAGGCCGGCGAGGTGGGCTTCTTCGCCCCCCACAGCTGGCAGCCGCTGTCGCTGGCCATCGGTGGTGCGCTCGCCTTCCTCGCCGTCGCGATGGGCTGGTGGCTGCTGTACTTCTCGGCGCCGCTGATCCTGGTCGGCATCTTCGGCTGGGTGTTCGAGTTCTACCGCGGTGAGAACCAGAACCAGTAGCGTCACCCCGCAGGACCCCGCAGGACCCCGCAGGACCCCGCAGGACCCCGCAGGACCCCGCAGGACCCCGCAGGACCCCGCAGGACCCCGCAGGACCCCGGAGGGGCCCGGACACTTCGTCACCGAAGCGTCCGGGCCCCTCTCTTTCGCGCCGCCCCTCGTTTGCAGCACTCGGCGCGCTGGCTGCGAGGAATGTTCTTACGGTGATGTCATGAACGACACGCCGCGCATTCGGACTGTTGTGAGCTGCACCGTCCTGGCCTTCACCGTCACCGCCGGCGCCACCGCGTGCGCGGGCTCCGAGGGCCACCCGCTGTCCGCCAGGCCGTACGACGCGGCGGAGCAGATCTCCTTCAACGCTCCCGTGGACGGCAAGAAGGCCGATCCGGACAAGGCGCTGGAGATCACCGCCAAGGGCGACGAGGGCCGCATCACCGATGTGACGGCCGCCGACGCCACCGGGCACCACCTGGCCGGCGAACTCACCGCGGACGGCCAGAGGTGGCGCTCCACGGGCTCCCTGACGGCCGGAGGCCGGTACACGGTCAAGGTCACCACGGAGAACGAGAACGGCGCTCCCGGCACCCGTACGTTCACGTTCGAGACCGCCCCCGCCAAGCGGTCCCTGGTCGTGGAGTTCGGGCCGGAGGCGGGCACGTACGGCGTCGGACAGCCGATCACGGCCGACCTCAGCCTCCCGGTGAAGGGCAAGGCGGCCCGGGCGGTGGTCGAGCGGGCCCTCAAGGTGCGTTCCACGCCGTCCGTGGAGGGTGCCTGGCACTGGGTGGACGACGAGAAGCTGCACTACCGCCCGAAGGAGTACTGGCCCGCCGGGACGAAGATCACGGTGACGGGGAACCTCGCGGGCGTGAAGGTGGGCGACAAGCTCTACGGCGGCGAGTCGAAGCCGCTGAACCTGACGATCGGCGACCGGATCGAGGCGGTCGCGGACGCCGGCTCGCACTACATGACCGTGCGGCGCAACGGAGAAGTGATCAACACCATTCCGGTGACCACCGGAAAGCCGGGCTTTTCCACCCGTAACGGCATCAAGGTGGTGCTGGGCAAGCAGTACTTCGTCCGGATGCGGAGCACCACCGTCGGCATCGCGGCGGGCAGCTCGGAGTCGTACGACCTGCCCGTCTACTACGCGACGCGGGTCACCTGGAGTGGTGAATACGTCCACGCCGCGCCGTGGTCCGTCGGCTCGCAAGGAGTTGCGAATGTCAGCCACGGCTGTGTCGGCATGTCGACAGGCAACGCGGCCTGGTTCTACAAGACCGTGCGCCCCGGCGACATCGTGAAGACGATCAACAGCTACGGCGACACGATGGACACCTTCGGCAACGGCTTCGGCGACTGGAACATGCCCTGGGACAAGTGGCGTCAGGGCAGCGCGCTGCTCGGCGACGCCAAGAGCCCCACCACCCCGGCCGACATCGCCCGCCTGCGTCCGTCGATCTAGGCCCTGTCCTAGTGGTCACACCCGACGGCGAGACGGGACCGCAGCAGGGCCGCCAGGGACGCCGCGAAGTCCACCGGTTCCACCGGGAGGGTGGCCGCGGCGTCCGCGCGGCTCCAGGTGGCCAGCCAGGCGTCCTGCGGGCGGCCGATCAGCAGCAGCACCGGCGGGCAGTCGAAGACCTCGTCCTTGATCTGGCGGCAGACGCCCATCCCGCCGGCGGGCACCGCCTCGCCGTCCAGGACGCAGACGTCCACGCCGCCCTCGTCGAGGCGCCTGAGCACCGCCGGGAGTGTCGCGCATTCGATGAACTCGACTGGCGGAACGTCGGCCGCCGGCCTGCGTCCCGCGGCGAGCCGCACCTGCTCGCGGGTGTTGGCGTCGTCGCTGTAGACCAGAACCGTGGCGCTCGACTGCATCGTTCCTCCGTGAAGGTCATCAACCGATGCGGCGGATGCTACTCCGTCCCACTCCGCGTCAACACCGGTTCGACACCGGCGGGAAGGCCGCTTCGATGGGCCGTTCGGGCTGGACACACGCCCCTGACACTCCGAACGGCACCCCCCGGAGTGAGGGCGGGATAAGCGACCGACATAATGTCGGTCGTGGCGACAGTAACGACAGTAGAAACCGGGCACGCGCACCCGTCGGTCAATCGGCCGAACCTCACCAGCGTCGGAACCATCATCTGGCTGAGTTCCGAGCTGATGTTCTTCGCGGCCCTCTTCGCGATGTACTTCACCCTGCGATCGGTGACGGGAGCCGCGTACTGGACGGAAAAGGCCTCGGCCTTGAACTTCCCGTTCTCGGCGACCAACACCACGATCCTGGTGCTCTCCTCCCTCACCTGTCAGCTCGGCGTCTTCGCCGCCGAGCGGGGCGATGTGAAGAAGCTCCGGACGTGGTTCATCATCACGTTCGTGATGGGTGCGATCTTCATCGGCGGCCAGGTCTTCGAGTACACCGAGCTGGTCAAGCACGAGGGTCTCTCGCTCTCGTCGGACCCGTACGGCTCCGTGTTCTACCTGACCACCGGCTTCCACGGCCTGCACGTGACGGGCGGTCTCATCGCCTTCCTGCTGGTCCTGGGCCGGACGTACGCCGCCAAGAGATTCACTCATGAGCAGGCAACCGCCGCCATCGTCGTGTCCTACTACTGGCACTTCGTCGATGTCGTCTGGATCGGCCTCTTCGCCACGATCTACATGATCAAGTAATCGGACGCCATCTCGGCGGACCGAGACATCCAGCAAGCATCGACGCAGAAGATCCTGACACCGGGGTAATCCGTGAAAAAGCTCTCCGCACGACGACGCCATCCGCTGGCGGCGGTCGTCGTCCTCCTTCTCGCGCTGGCGGCCACTGGGGGGCTGTACGCCGCGTTCGCGCCCGCGGGCACGGCGAAGGCCGATGAAACCGCCCAGTCCCTCGCCATCGAGGAGGGCAAGAAGCTCTACTCCGTCGGCTGCGCCAGCTGCCACGGAACCGGCGGTCAGGGCACCTCTGACGGCCCCTCCCTGGTCGGCGTCGGCTCGGCCTCCGTGGACTTCCAGGTCGGCACGGGCCGTATGCCGGCCCAGCAGCCGGGCGCCCAGGTGCCGAAGAAGAAGGTCATCTACACGCAGGCTGAGATCGATCAGCTCGCGGCGTACGTCGCCTCTCTCGGTGCCGGCCCGATCACGCCGAAGGCAAGCCAGTACAGCCCTGAAGGCGCCGACATCGCCCGTGGTGGCGACCTGTTCCGTTCCAACTGCGCCCAGTGCCACAACTTCACCGGTGAGGGCGGCGCGCTGACGCACGGCAAGTACGCCCCCAGCCTCGAAGGCGTGAGCCCGAAGCACCTGTACGAGGCCATGCAGACCGGCCCGCAGAACATGCCCTCCTTCCCCGACACGACCATGCCGGAGAAGGAGAAGAAGGACATCATCGCGTACGTCCAGGCCGTCAACAGCGACAAGGCCGACAACCCCGGCGGGCTCTCCCTCGGTGGCCTCGGCCCCGTCAGTGAGGGTCTGTTCGGCTGGATCTTCGGTCTGGGCGGGCTGATCGCAGTTGCCGTCTGGGTCGCGGCCCACACCGCTAAGGCCAAGAAGTCATGAGTACCCAAGAGATTCCAGAAGAGAACCTGCCCAGTGAGCAGGCCACCGCGCACGGCGCGGTGAAGGTCGCCGACGACCCGTTCGCCGACCCGGGCCTTCCGCCCCACAAGCCGCGCATCCAGGACATCGACGAGCGGGCCGCCAAGCGGTCCGAGCGTGCGGTCGCCTTCATGTTCACGCTGTCGATGCTGGCCACGGTGGGCTTCATCGCCTCGTACGTGATCTTCCCGGTCGACAAGATCGTGTACATCTGGCCGTTCGGCCGGGTGAGCGCGCTCAACTTCGCGCTGGGGCTGACCCTCGGTGCGGCGCTCTTCTTCATCGGCGCGGGCGCGGTCCACTGGGCCCGCACCCTGATGTCCGACGTCGAGATCGCGGACGAGCGTCACCCGATCCAGGCCTCCCCGGAGACCCGGGCGAAGGTCATGTCCGACTTCGCGGTCGGCGCGGCCGAGTCCGGCATGGGCCGGCGCAAGCTGATCCGCAACACCATGTTCGGCGCGCTGTCGCTCGTACCGCTCTCCGGCCTGGTGCTCCTGCGTGACATGGGTCCGCTGCCCGAGAAGAAGCTCCGGACCACGCTGTGGGCCAGGGGCAAGCAGCTGATCAACATGAACACGCACGAGCCGCTGCGTCCCGAGGACGTCGCGGTCGGTTCGCTGACCTTCGCGATGCCCGAGGGCCTCTCGGAGCACGACCACAACTTCCAGACCGAGATCGCCAAGGCCGCCCTGATGATCGTCCGCATTCAGCCGGACGACATCAAGGACAAGCGTGAGCTCGAGTGGTCGCACGAGGGCATCGTCGCCTTCTCGAAGATCTGCACCCACGTGGGTTGCCCGATCTCGCTGTACGAGCAGCAGACGCACCACGTGCTCTGCCCGTGCCACCAGTCCACCTTCGACCTGTCCGACGGCGCCCGTGTCATCTTCGGCCCGGCCGGTCACGCCCTGCCGCAGCTGCGGATCGGCGTGAACGACAAGGGCTTCCTCGAGGCGCTCGGCGACTTCGACGAGCCCGTCGGCCCTGCCTTCTGGGAGCGCGGATGAGCACTGTGACCGATAAGCAGAAGAAGGCGCCCGCCGGTGAGCGGGTGGCCGACTGGGCCGACGGCCGCCTGGGGATCTACTCCCTGGCCAAGGCCAACATGCGGAAGATCTTCCCGGACCACTGGTCCTTCATGCTCGGTGAGATCTGCCTCTACAGCTTCATCATCATCATCCTCACGGGTGTGTACCTGACGATGTTCTTCCACCCGTCGATGAACGAGGTGGAGTACCACGGCAGCTACGTCCCGCTGCAGGGTCAGCTGATGTCCGAGGCGTTCAACTCGACCATGCGCATCTCCTTCGATGTGCGCGGTGGTCTGCTCATCCGGCAGATCCACCACTGGGCGGCGCTGATCTTCATCGCCGGCATGTTCGTGCACATGATGCGCGTGTTCTTCACCGGCGCGTTCCGCAAGCCGCGTGAGATCAACTGGCTGTTCGGCTTCCTGCTGTTCTTCCTGGGCATGTTCACCGGCTTCACCGGTTACTCGCTCCCGGACGACCTGCTCTCCGGCACCGGTGTCCGCTTCATGCAGGGCGCGATCCTGTCCGTGCCGGTCGTCGGTACGTACCTGTCGATGTTCCTGTTCGGCGGCGAGTTCCCCGGCGGCGACTTCGTGGCCCGGTTCTACTCGGCCCACGTCCTGCTGCTGCCCGGCATCATGCTCGGCCTCGTGGTGGCGCACCTGATCCTGGTCTTCTACCACAAGCACACGCAGTTCGAGGGCCCCGGCCGTACGAACAACAACGTCGTGGGCATGCCGCTGCTGCCGGTCTACATGGCCAAGGCCGGAGGCTTCTTCTTCCTGGTCTTCGGTGTCATCGCGGTCATCTCGGCGATCGCCTCGATCAACCCGATCTGGGCGCTCGGCCCGTACCGTCCGGACCAGGTGTCCACCGGCGCGCAGCCCGACTGGTACATGGGCTTCGCCGAGGGTCTGATCCGTGTCATGCCGGGCTGGGAGATCAACCTCTGGGGCCACACCCTGGTCCTGGGCGTGATGATCCCGCTGGCGATCTTCCCGCTGGTGCTCGCGGCGATCGCGGTCTACCCGTTCATCGAGTCCTGGATCACCGGCGACAAGCGCGAGCACCACATCGCGCAGCGCCCGCGCAACGCTCCGACGCGCACCGCGTTCGGTGTCGCCTGGATCACCGCGTACATGATCATGCTCGTGGGTGGTGGCAACGACATCTTCGCGACCCACTTCCACCTGTCGATCAACTCGATCACCTGGTTCGTCCGGATCGCGTTCTTCGTCGGCCCGGTCATCGCGTTCATCGTCACCAAGCGGATCTGCCTCGGCCTCCAGCGCCGCGACAAGGACAAGGTGCTGCACGGACGCGAGTCCGGAATCATCAAGCGCCTGCCGCACGGTGAGTTCGTCGAGATCCACGAGCCGCTCAGCCAGGGCGAGCTGTACCGCCTCACGGCGCACGAGCAGCACGAGCCCGCGCAGCTGCCGCCGGCCGTCGACGAGAACGGTGTGGAGCGCAAGGTGGGCCGGATGGAGAAGCTCCGGGTCAAGCTCAACCGGAGCTACTACGGCGAGGACAACCAGATCGCCAAGCCCACCGCCGAGGAGTACAGGGAGATCACCAGCGGCCACGGCCACCACTGATCACCTCGCCCCCAGGGCTTCGCCCTGAGGGGGACCCCTGGAAGGTCGCCACAGCGGGAGCCCCGTCCATTCGATGGACGGGGCTCTTCGCCGTCCCCGCCGGTCGATAGGGTGGGCGTGTATTCGTCTCGTTACGCACATGACCAGGAGCTGCCATGAGCGCTGTGACCCCCGCTGGAGGCGAATTCAGGGCGGGCCTCCCCCTGTCTTCCGCCGGGGGGACCCCCACCTGGCCCGCCGTCCTGGACGGGCTGCTGACCGGCCGCGACCAGAGCGCGGAGGACACCGCCTGGGCGATGGACCGGATCCTGCGGGGCGAGGCCACCGACGCCCAGATCGCCGGCTTCGCGGTCGCGCTGCGCGCCAAGGGCGAGACCGTCGAGGAGATCACCGGCCTCGTCCGGACGATGTACGAGCACGCCAACCTCATCGAGGTCCCCGGCCCGTCCGTGGACATCGTCGGCACGGGCGGAGACGGCGCCAAGACCGTCAACATCTCCACCATGTCCGCGATCGTGGTGGCCGGCACAGGCGCCAAGGTCGTGAAGCACGGCAACCGGGCCGCGTCCAGCGCGAGCGGCGCCTCGGACGTCCTGGAGAAGCTCGGCGTCAATCTGGAGCTGACCCCGCGGCGGGTCGCCGAGGTCGCCGAGGAGGCCGGGATCACCTTCTGCTTCGCGGTGAAGTTCCACCCGGCGCTGCGCCATGTGGCCGCGGCCCGCAAGGAGCTCGGCATCCGGACCACCTTCAACTTCCTCGGTCCGCTCACCAATCCCGCCCGCGTCAGGGCCCAGGCGACCGGCGTGGCCGACGCCCGGATGGCCCCGATCATGGCCGGGGTGCTCGCCGAGCGCGGCTCCTCCGCGCTCGTCTTCCGCGGCGACGACGGTCTTGACGAGTTGACGACCACCGCCACCTCGCGGGTGTGGGTGGTACGCGACGGGGCGGTGCGCGAGGAGGCGTTCGACCCGCGGGACGTCGGCATCGACCTCGTACCCGTGGAGGCGCTGCGCGGCGCCGACGCCTCGTACAACGCCGATGTGGCCCGCCGGCTGCTCGCGGGCGAGACCGGTCCGGTACGGGACGCCGTCCTGCTCAACTCGGCGGCGGCGCTCACGGCGCTGGAGCCGGGCGAGGGCACCCTGGCGGAGCAACTGCGCGCGGGAATCGCGAAGGCGGCCGAGTCGATCGACTCGGGAGCCGCCCGCAGGGCGCTGGAGCGCTGGATCGCCGCCAGCAACGCGTGAGAGGAGGAGAGGGCCCCGCCGCGGCGGGGCCCTTTTCCGTTCCGGAATCCGGACACGGGTTGCGCCGCGGCGATCACGTGGCATAGCTTCTCTGCCAGGTCATGAGTGACAGCTACGAAGCCCCGGCTTGCTGTCCGGCAACCCTCCGTCCGTGGCGGGGTGCCCCGGGTGAAGACCAGGCCGTAGGCAGCGAGGTCTACGGCAAGCGCGGACCCCTCGAAACCTTGGGGTCCTGGTCCTCAGGGAGCCTCTTGTGAGCAAGCGAATGCGATAGGGCCTTCTCGCCCCTTCTTCGCGCACCCTTTCTTCTCTTCCCCAGCGCTGCCGCGTATCCGCCGGCGCGGGAATTCGCCTGCCTTGTACGGGAGTTCGCCATGTCTGCCACCACCGCTGCCGCCGACCAGTCCGTTTGTGCCCCTCTGCCCGTTCTGGGACGGGACGTCACCGTGCCGCTCGTCACCGGGGGCGAGGTCGCCTACGCCGCACTGGACTACGCCGCCAGCGCGCCGGCCCTGCAGCGGGTGTGGGACGACGTCGCCGCCTACGCGCCCTACTACGGCAGCGTGCACCGGGGCGCCGGGTACCTCTCGCAGCTCTCAACCGACCTGTTCGAGAACAGCCGCGTCACCGTCGCCGAGTTCCTCGACTGCCGCCCCGACGACCAGGTGGTCTTCACCCGCTCCACCACCGACTCCCTCAACCTGCTCGCCGCCGCGCTCCCCGCCCACTGCCAGGTCTTCGTCTTCGAGACCGAGCACCACGCCTCGCTGCTGCCCTGGCAGGACGCCCGCGTCACCTACCTCAACGCGCCGCGCACCCCCGCGCAGGCCGTCGAGACCCTGGAGCGCGCCCTCGCCGACCGCGACCCCTACGGTCCCGCCCTGGTCTGTGTCACCGGGGCGTCCAACGTCACCGGTGAACTGTGGCCGGTGCGCGAACTCGCCGCCGCCGCGCACGCCCACGGTGCCCGGATCGTCCTCGACGCCGCCCAGCTCGCTCCCCACCACCCCGTCTCCGTGCGGGAGTTGGACGTCGACTGGGTCGCCTTCTCCGGGCACAAGCTGTACGCCCCGTTCGGCTCGGGCGTCCTCGCCGGCCGCGCCGACTGGCTCCAGGACGCCGAGCCGTACCTCGCCGGCGGCGGCGCCTCGCGCAAGGTCGCCCGCCGCACCGACGGGGGAGTGGACGTCGAGTGGCACACCACCGCCGCCCGCCACGAGGCCGGCTCCCCGAACGTCATCGGCGTCTACTCCATCGCCTCCGCCTGCAAGGCGCTGACCGAGGCGGGATTCGACTCCCTCGTCGCCCGCGAGCGGCAGCTGATCGCGAAGGTCCGGGAGGGCCTGGCCGAGGTGCCCGAGGTCAAGGTGCTCTCGCTCTTCGGCGACGACGCCCCGCGCGTCGGCGTCATCTCGTTCGTCGTCGACGGCTGGAACAGCTCGCACTTCGCCGCCGCGCTCTCCGCGGAGTACGGCATCGGGGTGCGCGACGGTCTCTTCTGCGCCCACCCGCTGGTCCGCACGCTGCTCGGCGGCGACCCGCAGGACGTCGGCGAGTGCGGGGCCCCGGAGGCGGAGCCGGGCGAGAAGTCGCTCAACGCCATCCGGGTGAGCTTCGGCGCCGGGACGCCGGACGAGCACGTGGAGCGTTTCGTACGGGCCGTGCAGGAGCTGGTCCGGCACGGGGCGCGGTGGAAGTACCGCACCGAGGACGGCCGCTGCGTCCCCGACCGCGGCTGAGCACCCACTCGTACGGGTGAAGGGGGCCTCCGAGCGGGGCCCCCTTCGTCATGCCGTTCAAGCAGTCGGGTGTCAGGACTCCAGACCGATGGCGAAGGCCGCTTCCAGGTCGTGCTGGGAGTACGTACGGAACGCGACGTGCGTGTCCGTGGCCTCGACGCCGGGGATCTTGCTGATCCGGCCGGGGATCACGTCCGCCAGGTCGTCGTGCCGGGGCACCCGGACCATGGCGATCAGGTCGTACGTACCGGTCACCGAGAAGACCTCGCTGACGCTGTCGAGCGCGGCGATGGACTCCGCGATCTCGGGGATGCGGTCCACGCTGGTCTTGATGAGCACGATCGCGGTGATCACGGCTGGCTTTCTCCCTCGGTCGCCGCGGCTGGGGCCTTCACTCTAGCCCGCCCGTCTCCCGCCACCACCCTTCCAGGGAAGCGCTGCCCGCACCCCCTTCCGGTGGTAGCGGCCCCAGGCGTAGAGGAAGCCGACGCAGAAGCCCACCACGTGCGCGAGATAGGCGACGCCCGGCCCCGGCTCGGCCGAGCGGGCCGCCAGCCACTGCACCACGAACCAGAAGATCAGCACGATCCAGGCCGGTAGGCGCAGCGGCAGGAAGAAGAGGAACGGGAACAGGCTGGTCACCCGGGAGCGCGGGAAGAGATGGAGGAACGCCCCGAGCACCCCCGAGATCGCCCCCGAGGCGCCCACCAGCGTCTGCTCGCTGCCGGAGTGGGCCACCGCGTACCCGATCAGGGCGACGTAGCCGCAGCCGAGGTAGAACAGCGCGAACGGCACCGCGCCCATCCGCTCCTCGGCCATCGCGCCGAAGACATAGAGGAACAGCATGTTCCCCAGCATGTGCAGCCAGCTGCCGTGCACGAAGAGCGCGGTCAGCGGGGTGAGCAGCGCGCGCGGATCGCCGCTCGTCAGCTCGGCCGGGACGACCCCCCAGCGGTGGAAGTACACGCTCTGCGCCGCGAGCAGCGTGTCCCCGGTGCCGTACACCGGATTGAAGCCCGACACCGGGCTGATCAGGAAGGTGAGGCAGCAGACGGCGATCAGGCCGTGCGTCACCGCCGGTCCGTTCCGCGCGCCGTGCCACGCACCACGGGTCGCTCGCCGCCAGTCGATCATGGACAGATCATGGCGTAACGGGGCCCATCCGGGCAGAGTGCCTCGCCGGGACGCGGGGTAGCCGCGAGGCCGTAGGGTTACGGGCAGTACCTCCGCAGTTCGACGGCGCACCGCGGCTCCCGCATCCCGTACATGAAAGAGGACGGCACGATGACGACGGTTCCCCTGCCGACCGCCGAGACCCGCTGGCGCTGCACACTCTGCGGCAATCTGACCCGGTTCGATGTGACTCGTTCCTCCAAGGTCGTCGAGTACGTCCATCTGGACCTCGCCGGGGAGCCGAAGGTGGAGGAGCGCGAGGTGGTCAGTGAGACCATCGAGTCGGTCCGCTGCCGGTGGTGCAACGCGGTGGACCAGATCGAACTGGTGGACAGGCCGGGCACCGCCTCCTGACGGAGCGGTGCGAACGACAGTGGGGTGACGGATCGTGGAGCAGCCCGCGCACGGTGGTGAGCCGGCCGGCGCGGCAGGTGACGCTGCCGAGGCACTCGACCGCCCGTTGCCGGAAGGCGTACGGCGGCGGGTCGTCGCGCTGGTGTCGGACGCCTTCGGCGGGCTGACCGTCGCCGAGCTGCCCGGACCCCTGCGGCAGTACGCGCGCTTCACCCCGAGCCGGCGGGCCAAGTTCGCCGGCAACGCCATGGCCGCCGCCCTGGAGAGCGACCCGCTCTTCCGGCAGCGGATCGGCGAGCGCTTCAAGGAGGCCCAGCCGGAGCTGGCCGGAACCGTCGAGTCCGGTGCCCCGCCCGCCGCCGCCGATCCCGTCGACGTCGCCGCGGCCGCCTATGTTCTGCGCCCCACGGGCTGGGTCAAGCTGGTCGCGGCCGCGGGCGAGGAGGTCCAGCGGGCGGACGCCGAGCGGGCCGACGAGGCCGGGCGGCGCGAGCTGGAGCGGCTGCGCGAAGAGGTCGCCGCGGCCAAGGAGCGCGGCCGGGGCGAGATCGAGCAGCTGCGCCACGACCTGGAGGCGGCCCGCAAGGAAGCCGAATCGCTTCATCGCAAGCTGCGCAGCGCTCAGAGCGACGTGAAGCGGGGCGAGGCCGCCCTGCGGCGCACCCAGGCCGAGATCGACGCCGTCAAGGCGGAGGCCGCGGCCCAGGTCTCGGCCGCCGAGAGCGAGAGCCGCCGGCTCAAGGCCCGGCTCGGCGAGGTCGAGGCCGCTCTGGAGGCCAGCCGCCGGTCCGCCCGCGAGGGGCGCTCGGTGGAGGACATGCGGCTGCGGCTGCTGCTCGACACGGTCCTGGACGCCGCTCAGGGGCTGCGCCGCGAGCTCGCCCTGCCGCCCGCCTCCGTCCATCCCGCGGACACCGTCGACGCCGTGCAGCCCGGCCGTATGTCGCCGAAGGACATCGCGGCCCGCGCCCTGTCCGAGACCGACCCGGCGCTGCTCGACCAGCTGCTCGCGCTGCCCCAGGCCCATCTGGTCGTGGACGGCTACAACGTCACCAAGACCGGCTATCCGACCATGCCGCTGGAGAAGCAGCGGCTGCGGCTGCTCGGTGGGCTCTCCGCGCTCGCGGCCCGTTCGGGCGCCGAGGTCACCTGTGTCTTCGACGGTGCGGAGCTGGCGGCCCCGGTGCTGCTCGCGCCGCCGCGCGGCGTGCGGGTGCTGTTCTCCAAGCCCGGCGTCACCGCCGACGAGTTGATCCGTCAGCTGGTGCGCGCCGAGCCGCCGGGCCGTCCCGTCGTGGTGGTCTCCACCGACCGCGAGGTCGCCGACGGTGTCGCCAAGTCCGGTGCCTGGCCGGTCGCGTCCGCATTGTTGCTGAAGCGGCTTTCGCGTGTCTCGTGACACCTGTTAACTCCTGGGCATAATGCCCGAATTCTTATGGGCGCACCGTCAAGTGCCCATCACTGCCTGTGTGGTGCGTGTAAATAAAGTGCCTCGTGGGTGAGATTTTGCCCATGAGGATTTGAACTGATCACAAGTTGGTCACTAGGGTCAGGCCTCGAACCTTCGCGCGGTTGATCATCCATCGGGGATGACAGCGAAGGAACCGCCTGCCGCACCCTGGTTGGGCGGCTCGAGGAAGAAGGAGCTCGCCTTCGTGGCGTCCCACCGTCGTCCCAAGCAGCCGAGCCGCACCCGCGTGACCGTGCTCACCGCCACCGCCGCGGCTGCTGTCGCGCTCTCCGCCCAGACCGGTGCCCAGGCGGCTCCGAAGCCGAAGATCGACGACGTGAAGTCGAAGGTCGACAAGCTGCACCACGAGGCCGAAGAGGCCACGGAGCAGTACAACCTGGCCGAGGAGCGCCGCGGCAAGCTCCAGAAGGAGATCGGCGCCCTTCAGGACAAGGTCGCCCGCGGTCAGCAGGAGCTCAACGCCCTGCGCGACAACATCGGTTCGGTCGCCAGCGCGCAGTACCGCTCCGGCGGCATCGACCCGGCGATCCAGCTCTTCCTCTCCTCCGACCCGGACACCTACCTCGACAAGGCGTCCGCGATCGACCAGCTCGGCGCCAAGCAGGCCGACGTGCTCCAGTCGATCCAGGCCAAGCAGCGCACCCTCGCCCAGCAGCGCGCCGAGGCGACGACGAAGCTCGCCGACCTCGAGGACGTCCGCAAGACCCTGGGCGAGAAGAAGAAGAAGTTCCAGGGCAAGCTCGCCGAGGCACAGAAGCTCCTCAACACCCTGACCGCCGCCGAGCGCGCCAAGATGCAGCAGGAGGAGCAGCGCGCCAGCCGGGCCGCGGGCGACCGTGTCGACCTCGGCAACGAGGTCCCGGCCTCGCAGCGCGGTGCCGCCGCCCTCAACGCGGCCGCCACCCAGATCGGCAAGCCGTACGTCTCCGGCGCCGAGGGCCCCAACTCGTACGACTGCTCCGGTCTGACGCAGTGGTCCTACCGCCAGGCCGGCGTCGGCATCAGCCGCACCACCTACACCCAGCAGAACGACGGCGTGAAGATCGGCCGCAGCCAGCTCAAGCCGGGCGACCTGGTCTTCTTCAACGGCCTGTCCCACGTGGGCCTGTACGCGGGAAACAACACGATCCTGCACGCCCCCAAGCCGGGCGCCTCGGTCCGCTACGAGTCCATGGACTACATGGGCACCTTCCAGTTCGGTGTGCGCATCTGACGCCTCCGACCGCCTCCCGCGGCCTGACGCCCGAACGGGTGGTTCGCCGCACCCCCAGCTGACGTGACGCCCCGCCGGTGACCTGTGATCTCCGGCGGGGCGTCACTTTGTATGCCCGGCACCTTCGTTGGAAGCCGTGTGATCAACGGCTACTGTCTGCCGCGCCAGTCTGCGTACAGCTGAACGGAGCGCGATACGTGGCGTCCCAACGACGACCCGTGAGGGTCACCGTCCTGACCGCCGCCGCGGCCACCGCGGCGACGGCCCTCGGCGCCGTCCCCGCGAGCGCCGACCCGAGCGGCACCCCCGAGGCCACCAGGGCCACGGTCGACCGGCTCTACGAAGAGGCCGAACGGGCCACCGAGGGCTACAACAAGGCCGACGAGCGGGCGGACACCCTGCGCGGGACGCTCTCCGAGGCGCAGGACAGCGTGGCGCGCGGCCAGGAGCGCGTCAACCGCATGCGGGACGCGCTCGGTTCCGTCGCCGGCGCCCAGTACCGCTCCGGCGGTATCGACCCCGCCCTCGCGCTGCTGCTCTCCTCCGACCCCGACTCGTACCTCGACCGGGCCTCCGTCCTCGACCGGGTCGCCTCCCGGCAGAGCGTGGCGCTGACGCAATTCCAGGGCGAGCTGCGCAGGCTGGGACAGGAGCGGACGGAGGCGGGGCGGCTGCTCGCCGAGCTGGAGCACAGCCGGTCGCAGGCCGCCCGGCACAAGCGCACGGTCGAGCGGAAGCTCGCCGAGGCCCGGCGGCTGCTGGCCTCCCTCACCGCCGAGGAGCGCGCGTCCTTCGACCGGGCCTCCCGGTCCGCCCGCGACCAGGACCTGCCACCGCTCGGTGACCTCGGCCCGGCCTCCTCGCGGGCCGCGGCAGCCGTCGCCGCCGCCCGCAGCGCGATCGGCCGGCCGTACGTCTGGGGCGCGACCGGCCCCTCCGCCTTCGACTGCTCGGGCCTGATGGTCTGGTCGTACCGGCAGGCGGGGATCAGCCTGCCGCGGACCTCCTCGGCGCAGCGGTACGCGGGACGCCAGGTGCCGCTCTCCCAGGCACAGCCCGGCGACCTGGTGACGTACCGCGACGACGCCAGCCATGTCGGCATCTACGCCGGCGACGGTCAGGTGATCCACGCGCCGTATCCGGGGGCGCGGGTGCGTTCCGACCCGGTCGGGATGATGTCGCACGCCACGGTGACCCGGGTCTGACCGTAGGTCGTGTCCGCAACGTCTCGCCTGGCCCGCGGACGCGACCTGGGACCGGCCGTACGACTGCCCGTACGATCGAGGGCGTGGCAGGTCAGGGGCGGGGAGCGGCGCGACGGGCGGGCGTGTGTTCGGCGGTCGCCCTCCTGGCCCTCGCGGGGTGCGGCGCGCCCCCGCCCGACTCCGCGTCCCGGGAGATCCAGAGCATGCTCGACCGTCGGGCACGGGCGCTGCTCGCCCGCGACGAGGCGGCCTACGCCGTCGGACTCGACACGTCGCTCGCCCCGGCCGCGCTGAAGGAGTTCGACCACCTCGCCGAGGTGCCGCTCGGCTCCTGGGACTACCGGGTGAAGGACGTGGACCGGACCGGCCGGGACCGGGCGACGGTCCGCGCGGAGCTCGGCTACCGGGTCAGCGGCTACGACTCGGGTCCCGTCACCACTGAGCGCGTTCTCGACCTGATCGAGCGGGACGGGCGGTGGTACGTCACCGCCGACCGGCCCGGCGCGGACGCTGCCCAGCAGCTCTGGCAGCAGGGCGACGTGGAGGCGGTGCGCGGAGCGCGCAGCCTCGTCCTCGGCGTCGGACAGCCGGAGGAGCGCCTCCGGGCGATCGCGGCGGCGGCGGACCGGGCGGTGCCCGCGGTCTCGGCGGCCTGGCCCTCGCCCTGGGCGGGCCGGGTGGTCGTCCTCGTCCCCGCCTCGCTGGACGCCATGGGCGGGCTGCTCGGGGCGCCCGGGGCCTCCTACCGGGGCATCGCCGCCGTCACGACCGGCGAGGTCCGCGGCGGGCCGGACGCGCCCGCGGACCGGGTGATCGTCAACCCCGAGGCGTACGGCGTGCTCGGCGCGTTCGGGCAGCAGATCGTTCTCACCCACGAGACCACCCATGTGGCCACCCGCGCCGCGACCTCCCCGGCCACTCCGGTCTGGCTCTCCGAGGGCTTCGCCGACTGGGCCGCCTACCGCGGCACCGGCCGCACGGCCGCCCAGGCCGCCCCCGAACTGCGCCGCGCGGTCCGGGCGGGCGACCTCCCGGCCGCGCTCCCCGACGACAAGGCCTTCGCCTTCGGCGGCGACGCGGACGCGCTGGCACGGGCCTACGAGGGCGCCTGGCTGGCGTGTGAGCTGATCGCCGAGCGCTGGGGCGAGGAGAAGCTGACCGAGTTCTACCGCGCGGTCGGTGCCCACCCGTCCCGTGAGGGCGCGGTGGAAAAGGCCCTGCACGAGGTGCTCGGCACGACCCCGGAGGACTTCACCGCGGCCTGGCGCGCCCACCTCGGGGCGCGACTGGGCTGAGGGGCGGCCGTCAGACGTCGTCCGGGGCCGCCGCGGCCTCCAGTTCCTCGAGCGCCTCCGCCAGCCACTCCTTCTCCGCCGTGCCCGTCGCGCGGGCGATCCGCAGCATGCCGCGGCGGAAGAGGTCCGGTTCCCGCTCGGCGCGCACCGGGACGCCGTCCTCGTAGAAGAAGCTGGCCGGGGTGTTCAGGAACGCCTGGCGGCGGCGGAGGACGGCCGCCTGGTCCGCCGGGTCCGGGAGGTGGCCCAGGAAGGCGAGCAGGGTGAAGAAGCGCTGGCCGTCGGTGATCTCGGCCTCCTTGGGGTCGCGCAGCCGGGAGAGCAGTTCCGCGCGGCCTTCCGGGGTCAGCGAGAGCGTCCGCCGAGGTGCCGCGCTCGCGCCCGGTTCCGTACGGCTCTCCAGCAGGCCCGCCTTCACCATGCGGGTGATCGCCGGGTAGAGCGCCCCGTCGCTGACCGGGCGGACATGGCCGCTCAGCCCGTGGATCCGGTCCTTCAACTCGTATCCGTGCAGCGGTCGCTCGTACAGAAAGCCGAGGATCGTCAGCTCCAGCACCCGGCCGCCTCCTTCGCGCTTGTCCCGGACCGGTCCGTCATGCTACCTCTTTTCGCGGCACCTCGAATCGAGGTAGCTCGTTTCGAGGGGAGTGGGGCATGGGGCACCGGCGGTCACTGATACGGCTCGCGTATCCGGTCTACTTCGAACTCCTGGCCTCGGTCGCCGCCGGGATCATCAACATGGTGTGGGTGGCCCGTCTCGGCGGGGCCGCCGTCGCGGCCGTCGCCGTCGCCACCAACGTCGAGAACGTCCTCCTCGGCGTCGTGCTCATGGCCGCCTCCGGCACGACCGTCCTCGTCGCCCGGGCCCGCGGCGCCGACGACCCGGGCGCCCTGCGGTCCGCCGTCCGCGGCGGCTGGACCCTCGGCGCGCTGCTCGTCCCGCCCCTCGCGATCGGCGGGTACCTGCTGCGCGAACCGCTCGCCCGGCTCGTCCTCGGCGGCGACGACACCCCCGCGCTCGCGCTCGCCACCGCCTACTTCGCGATCTCGCTGCCGGGCACGGCCGTCTTCTTCGCCACCCACGTCGTCGACGGGATCCTCAAGGGCGCGGGCGACACCCGCACTCCCATGCGCCTCGCGTTCCTCGCCAATGGACTGATCCTCATCCTCGATCCGCCGCTCATCCACGCGTACGGAGTGCGGGGCGCCGCCCTCGCCACCGTCATCGGCCGGAGCGTGGCCCTCGTCGCCGGGCTCGTGGCGCTGGGCCGCGACCCGCACCTTCGCGCGGCGGGCTCGGCCCCACCGGCCGAAGGCACCTCCGCGGCCCTCCGCCGTACCGCCTCCACCGGACTGCCCATCTCCCTCGACTTCGTGGTCCGGATGGCCGGCGCCCTCGCCCTCGTCGCCGTCGTGGCACGGCTCGGAGTGACCGAGGTCGCCGCGTACGGCATCGCCACCAAGGCCATGTACGTCGCGACCATGGCGTTCTACGCCGTGCGCCAGGCCGCCGCCATCCACACCGCCCATCTGCTCGGCGCGGGCCGCGACGAACGCCGGGCCGTCGGCCGCCAGGCCCTGCTCCTCGGCGGTGTCCTCGGGACCGCGGCCGCCGGACTGCTGCTGCTCACCGCCGACCTCGTCATGCGCTCCTTCGGGGCCGGCCCGGACGTCGCGGCCGCCGGCGCCCTCTTCCTGCGCTGTCTGGGCCCCAGCCTCGTCCTCACGGCCGGGTTCATCGCCCTCGCCGGGGTCTTCGAGGGCAGCGGCGGCAGCCCCCGGCTCGCCCGGATCACCGTCGCCGGTGTCCTGGCGCAGCTCCCGCTCGCGTACGCCCTGTCAGGGCTCGGGCTGCCCGGGATCTGCCTGGCGATGGCCCTCGCGATGGCCGGGCAGTGCGCGGCCCTGGCCCTGCTGCACCGCCGTACGCCCCTCCGTCAGGAGGCCGACATCGTCTTCTCGCGGTCCGGGTCCGCCTGAACCGGCAGCGCCGGTACCGCGAGGCGCGGCTCCACCACCGTCTGCCGCCACAGGATCCGGCAGGCGCTGAGCGTCGCCGCGACCAGCAGGCCGTTCCGTACCACCAGCAGCGCGATCCCCAGCGGATCGCTGTCCGTCACGTGCGAGAACCACACCGGGAACTCGAACTGCGTCACCGCCGTCGCCCACACCACGAGATGCGCGGGCCGCCGCATCCGGCTCGCGCGGTAGGCCAGGCACACGGCGGCCAGACCGACGAGCCAGATCATGTACTGCGGGCTGATCACCCGGCTCGTGGTGGTGAACAGCAGCACCGCCACGAACGCCGCGTCCGCCGGAGTCGCGGTCGTGAAGGACCGCGCCCGGATCCGCCACAGCAGCAGCCAGCCGAAGGCGGCCACGGTCAGGACCATCGCGGCCGTGGAGACGGTGGAGACGTACGGGCCGAGGAACTCGATCGAGCCGTAGTTCATCCGCGCCTCGCCCTCCCAGCCGAAGTGCCGCGCCACATGGAAGACCAGCGCGCCCAGCGACTCGACCTCCGTGCCCCGGTCGCGCTGGAAGCTCAGGAAGGCCAGCGCGCCCGGCGCCGCGAGCGTGCACAGGAGCAGCAGGCCGGCCGCCGCGCCCGCCGCCGTCGACCAGGAGCGGAAGGTGGCACGCCCGCGCGGGGTGCCCGCGAGCAGCAGCACCGGCCACACCTTCAGCATCGCCCCGAAGCCGGCCAGCGCCCCCAGCACCCGGGGATGACGCGGAGCGGCGAGCAGGGCGGTGACGGCGACGGCGGTGACCATCAGGTCGTACCGGGCGTACGCGGTCGGGCCCAGCAGGGGGACACCGGCGATCCAGATCCAGGCGCCGCGCAGGGCACGGCCGGGGCGCCGGCCCGTGTACAGCAGCAGGCCGAAGACGACCGCGTCGCACAGGAAGGCGAGGACGAAGAAGGCCGAGGAGTACCCCAGGAACGGCAGCAGCGCGGGGGAGAGGATCGCCAGCGCGGCGCCCGGCGGGTACTGCCAGGTCACGTCGGAGAGCGGGTACGTGCCCGTCCGTAGGATCTCGTACCAGCCCTGGTAGATCACCTCGATGTCGCTCGTGACGTCCGGGCCGGGGACCGTGACGACCTTGAAGACGCACAGCAGCAGAACGACCCTGGTCAGAGCCCACAGAGCGAGTGGGAGCCGCAGCCTCGTGATGCCGTTCGTGACGCGGGTCGTGCCGCTGTTCCCGCCCGCGCGCGGTGCGCCCAGTACGCCCGTCATTCCTACCTCGTCCTTGTCCTGTCGGTCCGCTGTCGCGGAGGTGGTGCCGGGCGGAGGGTGCGGCCACGGTACATTCGGCCACGATGTACAAGACCTTGATCGTAACGAACGATTTCCCGCCACGGCCCGGTGGAATCCAGGCGTTCTTGCACAACATGGCGCTGCGCCTGGATCCCGAGCGGATCGTGGTCTACGCCTCCACGTGGAAGCGCGGCCGTGAGGGGATCGAGGCGACCGCCGCGTTCGACGCGGAGCAGCCTTTCACGGTCGTCCGGGATCGCACCACCATGCTGCTGCCGACCCCTCGGGTCACCGCGCGGGCGACCGCGCTGCTGCGCGAGCACGGCTGCGAGTCGGTCTGGTTCGGGGCCGCGGCACCGCTCGGCCTGATGGCTCCGGCCCTGCGCAGGGCGGGAGCGCGGCGCCTGGTCGCGACCACGCACGGCCACGAGGCGGGGTGGGCGCAGCTGCCCGCCTCGCGCCAGCTGCTGCGGCGGATCGGCGAGGGCACCGACACGATCACGTACCTCGGCGAGTACACGCGCTCGCGGATCGCGGCGGCGCTGACACCCGCCGCGGCCGGGCGGATGACGCAGCTCCCGCCGGGCGTGGACGAGAAGACCTTCCACCCCGGCTCGGGCGGCGACGCGGTACGCGAGCGGCTCGGGCTCAGCGACCGCCCCGTGGTCGTGTGCGTCTCCCGGCTCGTCCCCCGCAAGGGCCAGGACACGCTGATCAGGGCCCTGCCGCGGATCCTGCGCCGGGTGCCGGACGCGGTGCTCCTGATCGTCGGGGGCGGCCCGTACGAGAAGGATCTGCGGCGACTCGCGGCACAGACCGGTGTGGCCGAATCCGTACGGTTCACGGGTGCGGTGCCGTGGGAGGAGCTGCCGGCCCACTACGGAGCCGGCGACGTCTTCGCCATGCCCTGCCGCACGCGCCGGGGCGGCCTCGACGTCGAGGGCCTCGGCATCGTCTACCTGGAGGCCTCGGCCACCGGCCTCCCGGTGGTCGCAGGCGACTCCGGCGGCGCCCCGGACGCGGTCCTCGACGGCGAGACCGGCTGGGTCGTGCGCGGCGACGCCCCCGAGGAGTCCGCGGACCGGATCGCGACGCTGCTCCTCGACCCGGAACTCCGCGCGCGCATGGGGGAACGCGGCCGCGCGTGGGTCGAGGAGCGCTGGCGCTGGGACCTGCTCGCGGAACGGCTCAAGGAACTGCTCTGAGGCGACCCGCGGCGACCGGGCCTGCCAGGACGGGACCCGTCGCCGCGGGACCCGTCGCCGCGGAACCCGCCAGGACGGAACCCGCCAGGACGGAACCCGCCAGGACGGGGCCTGCCAGGACGGGGCCTGCCAGGACGGAACCCGCCGGGACGGGACCCGCCGCGGCGCGGCCCGCTCCGACGGCACCTGCTGTGACACGGCCCCGACGTCAGCCGGCCGGCTGGGCGGGCAGGTAGTCGGTCAGGGCGCAGCCGTCCACCAGGAGCTCCTCCTGCCGGTACCCCTGCGGGATCTTGAAGTCCTTCTCGCAGGTGAAGAGCAGCGTGCCGGAGGCCTTGAGCTTCTCCGCGACGCGGTCGTTGCCCGGGACGATCGCGAAGTCCTGGCCGACGAAGAACCGGCCGCCGCCCCCCTGGGCCGCGGCCTTCCGGTTCGCCTCCTGGAACTTCTCCATGTCGGTGACGGTCAGCAGGGTGAGGGTGTCGTCCCGGTCGTCACCGCACACCGCGCGCTGCCCTATGCCCCAGGAGGGGTTCTTGGCCTCCTCGTTCATGGAGCCGTCCCCGGAGGCGGCGCGCAGGTCGCTGCACATCGTGTGCTTGCTGACGATCCGCTCGATCCCTGCCAGGTCGCCCGCCTTCGGCAGGCCGGCGTCCTCTCCCCAGCTGCTGCTGCAGCCCGAGACCGTGACCAGCGCGGTCAGGGCCGCCCCCAGCACGGCGATGCGCTTGAGCCGCATGAAATCCCTGCTCCTCTTCCTGTCGGTGTCTTCGTGTGTTCGACGTCGTGGACATCTTCTCCGGAGCGTTCGGTGCGACGGAACGCTCTTGGGACCGCGCGAACGCTCCTGAGACCGCGCGAACGCCCCCGGGACCGCGCGAACGCCCCCGGCGGCCCGCGACGCGGGCCTGCCAGGGGCGTTCTGAGCGACCGTCAGGCGCGGTAGATCGCCTCGATCTCGTCGGCGAAGTCCTTCGCCACCACGTTGCGCTTCAGCTTCAGCGACGGCGTGATGTGCCCGGCCTCCTCGGTGAACTGGGAGTTCAGAATCCTGAACTTCCGCACCGACTCCGCCTTCGACACCGCCGCGTTGCCGTCGTCCACCGCCCGCTGGACCTCCGCGAGCAGCTCCGAGTCCTCGCGAAGCGTAGCCGCCGTCGAGCCCGCCGGCTTGCCGTGCTCGGCGGCCCAGCGGCCCAGGAACTCCTCGTCCAGGGTGACCAGCGCGCCCACGAACGGCCGTCCGTCGCCCACCACCATGCACTCCGCGACCAGCGCGTGCGCCCGGATCCGGTCCTCGATGACCGCGGGGGCGACGTTCTTGCCGCCCGCCGTCACCAGGATCTCCTTCTTCCGGCCGGTGATCGCGAGATAGCCGTCCTCGTCGAGCGTGCCGATGTCACCGGTGTGGAACCAGCCGTCGGCCAGCGCCTCGGCCGTCGCGGACTCGTTGTTCCAGTAGCCCGAGAAGATGTGCTCGCCGTGCAGCAGCACCTCGCCGTCGTCGGCGATCCGCACCACCGAGCCCGGCAGCGGCTGCCCGACCGTGCCGATCTTCTGCCGGTCCCACGGGTTGAACGCCGTCGCGGCGCACGACTCGGTCAGGCCGTAGCCCTCCAGGACCGTGAAGCCGATACCGCGGAAGAAGTGGCCGAGCCGCTCGCCCAGCGGCGCGCCGCCCGAGATCGCGTACTCGCCGCGCCCGCCGAGCACCGCGCGCAACTTGGAGAAGACCAGCTTGTCGAAGATCTTGTGCTTGATCCGCAGACCGAGCGACGGGCCCTGCGGGGTGCCGATGGCGCGGCTGTACGCGATCGCCGTGTGCGCGGCCTTGTCGAAGATCTTGCCCTTGCCGTCCGCCTGCGCCTTGGCGCGGGCGGAGTTGTAGACCTTCTCGAAGACCCGCGGCACACCGAGGATCAGCGTCGGCCGGAAGGCCGCCAGCTCGTCGGTGAGGTTCTTGATGTCCGGCACACAGCCCAGCTTGATCGGCGCCATCACGGAGGCGACCTCGACCAGACGCCCGAAGACGTGGGCGGCGGGCAGGAAGAGCAGCACCGAGCACTCGCCCGTACGGAACAGGGGCTTGAGGCGCGCCACCACGTTGCCGCACTCGGCGAAGAACGCGCGGTGCGTCAGCACGCAGCCCTTCGGACGGCCCGTGGTGCCCGAGGTGTAGACGATCGTCGCCGGGTCGTCCGCGTGCGCGGACGACATCCGCTCGTCGAGCAGCTCGTCGGAGACGTCCGCGCCGCTGGCGGTGAGCTGCGCGACCGCGTCCGCCTCGATCTGCCACACGCCCTTGAGGGCCGGCAGGTTCGCCCGTACCGACTCCACCGACTCCTGGTGGGCCGCGGACTCCACGAGGACCAGCGAGGCGCCCGAGTCGCCGAGGATCCACTGGATCTGCTCCGGCGAGCTGGTCTCGTACACCGGCACGGTCACCGCGCCCGCGCTCCAGATCGCGAAGTCCAGGAGCACCCACTCGTAACGGGTCCGGGACAGCAGTGCCACCCGGTCGCCCGGCTCGACACCGGCGGCGATCAGACCCTTCGCGGCACCGCGCACCTCGGCGAGGAACTGCCGGGCGGTGACGTCCGTCCAGACGCCGGCCACCTTGCGTCCCATCACGGCGACATCTGGGTGCTGAGACGCGTTGCGGCGGATGAGATCGGTCAGATTGCCGTCCGTGGGGACCTCGTACAGGGCCGGAAGGCTGAACTCGCGCAAGACTGCTGCTCCTCATCGGGCGCCGGCGCCACGGCTCTGTGTGATGCACCGGTGAAGTCCAAGATCGGGCAGGTGCTCAGTGGGGGTGAGCACGACTGGACTGCCCGGACGTTACCCATCAGTACTCGGTTCCCGATAGGGGGTTCAGGTCAGATGTTCCGTGCGTCACACATGCGTGGCGGTGCTTCGCGCACAGTAGTCCACACCTTCCCGGACTCGGAAGTAACCGCAGGTCCGACGCCATAAGGTGGGTCCATGCCAGGCATGAGAGTCCATGTCGTCAGTGATGTGCACGGGAACACCGGCGCCCTCGCCAAGGCGGGGGAGGGGGCGGACGCCCTGATATGTCTCGGTGACCTCGTGCTCTTCCTCGACTACGCCGACCACAGCCGAGGGATCTTCCCCGACCTCTTCGGCGTCGAGAACGCCGACCTGATCGTCGAACTGCGCACCGCCCGCCGCTTCGACGAGGCCCGTGAGCTGGGGCGACGGCTCTGGTCCGAGCTCGAGGTCGACCGCGAGACGGCGATCGAGTCCGCGGTGCGCCGCCAGTACGCGGAGATGTTCGCCGCCTTCCCGACCCCGACCTACGCCACCTACGGCAACGTCGACATCCCGGGCCTGTGGCGCGAGTACGCCCGCCCCGGGACCACCGTCCTGGACGGCGAGCGGATCGAGCTGGGCGGCCTGGTCTTCGGCTTCGTCGGCGGCGGACTGCGGACCCCGATGCGCACCCCGTACGAGATCTCCGACGAGGAGTACGCGGCGAAGGTCGAGGCCCTCGGCGACGTCGACGTGCTCTGCAGCCACATCCCGCCGGACGTGCCGGAGCTGACCTACGACACGGTGGCCCGGCGTTTCGAACGCGGCAGCCGCGCCCTCCTCGACGCCATCCGCCGCACCCGCCCCCGCTACGCCCTCTTCGGGCACGTCCACCAGCCGCTGGCCCGGCGGATGCGGGTCGGTGCCACGGAATGCGTGAACGTCGGCCACTTCGCCGCCACCGGGCGACCGTGGGCCCTGGAGTGGTGAGAGTCCGGTCCCGGGGGCGCGATAGCCTTCGGTCGGCACGTTCGTGCCCTTGACTTCCGCCGGACCGCACAGTGGAGGAGCCACCGCGATGGCCGAACACACCAGCTCGAGCATCACCATCGAGGCGGCACCGGCCGACGTCATGGGTGTGATCGCCGACTTCGCCCGGTACCCCGAGTGGACCGGCGAGGTGAAGGAGGCCGAGGTCCTGGAGGCGGACGCGGCCGGCCGCGCGGAGAAGGTCCGGCTGCTGCTCGACGCGGGCGCGATCAAGGACGACCACACCCTGGCGTACACCTGGACCGGCGACGACGAGGTCTCCTGGACGCTGGTCAAGTCCCAGATGCTGCGCGCCCTGGACGGCTCCTACCGGCTGGCACCGGCGGCCGGCGGCAAGCACACCGAGGTGACGTACCAGCTGACGGTCGACGTCAAGATCCCGATGCTCGGCATGATCAAGCGCAAGGCGGAGAAGGTCATCATCGACCGCGCGCTGGCGGGCCTGAAGAAGCGCGTGGAATCGGGCGCGTAAGCCCTCACGGGACCGCTGTGGGCCTCCTCCCGCCAGGGCGGCGCCCACCCCTCGCCCCTTGTTGTAGGCATTCGTTCCGCAGGGGCGGAACGGGTGGGCACAACGGACGGTGCCCTTGCCGGGGCCAGGCTCCCCGTGCCCGCGATTCCCACGGGTGCGGAGCCGTCGCGGGGGGCTGTGCCCACCCGTTCCGCCCTGCGGAACGCCTGCCCACAACCCGCGGGGAGGGAGAAGGTGGGCACTGCCCTGGCTGAGGCGCATGCCCGCAACCCCAGGGGTGGGCACCGCCCCAGCGGAGTCGGTGCCCGGGGGCGGTAACGTTCCCCCGCATGCGGATCATCCTCGTCACCGGCCCCGGCGGCGCCGGGCGTACCACCGTCGCCTCGGCGACCGCCCTCGCCGAGGCCAAGGCCGGCCGCCGCGTGCTGCTGGTCTCGGCCGAGGCCGACCCGGCCCTGGGCGGGGGTCACCTCCGGATCCGCCGTCCCGACCCCGCCGCCGACTTCCGCCGTGAGTTCCTCGACCTCCAGGCCCGCTCCGCCACCGCCCTCGACCTCCTCGGCGCCGCCCCTCTCGAGGACGCCGAGCTGACCGAACTCCCCGGCAGCCACCAGTTCGCCCTCCTGCGCGCCCTGCGCGACGCCGCCGCCGGCGACCGGGACCTGGTCGTCGTCGACATGCCGCCGCTCCTCGACGCCCTCGCCGTCCTCGCCCTGCCCGAGCAGCTCCGCCGCTATCTGCGCCGTCTGCTGCCGGCCGAGCGCCAGGCCGCCCGCGCCCTGCGCCCCATGCTCGCCCAGCTCGCCGGCGTCCCCATGCCCGCACAGTGGCTGTACGAGACCACCGGCCGCTGGGAGGCCGAGCTCGCCGCCGTCCAGGCCGTGGTCGACGCCCCGGACACCACCGTCCGCCTCGTCGTCGAACCGGGCCCCGCCGCCCTCGACGCGCTGCGCACCGCCCGCCTCGGGCTCGCGCTCCACGGCCTCGCCCTCGACACGGTCGTCGCCAACCGGCTGCTCCCGGCCGACTCCCCGGACCCCTGGTTCGCCGCGCTGACCGCCCAGCAGCACCGGCACCTGGACCGGCTCCGTACCGCGTACGACGGAGCGGTGCACGCCCTCCCGCACCTCGGCCGGGACCTCCGCGGCCCCGAGGACCTCGCCCTCCTCGCCGTCGACGAGAAACCGGCACCCGCCCCCGCGCCCGAGTGGACCGTCGAGGACCGCCGGGACGAGGACGGCATTTTCGTCTGGCACCTTCCCCTGCCCGGCGCCGTCAAGGACGAGCTCTCCCTGGTCCGCCGCGGCGACGAACTGCTCCTCGCCGTCGGACCGTTCCGCCGCAACGTCCCGCTGCCGCCCGTCCTGCGCCGATGCACCGTCTCCGGCGCCGGCCTCGTCGACGGCGATCTCAGGCTCCGCTTCACGCCGGACCCCGGTCTCTGGCCGAAGACGTCGTAACGGAGGCCGCGACGCCGTGTACCGTCGACGGTAGAAGCCGTAAGGAGTACGCCATGAGCGATTCGGATGCCTGGGCCAAGGCGTGCGCCGAGGACCTGGAGGCCGAGAAGGCCCGCCGCCGTGCGGCCGCCGGCGCCGAGCCCGGATCGGCCGCGGAGGAGTTCCGCAAGCTCTTCGACGCGGTCGCCGACAAGGTCTCCTCGCTGCGGGGCCCGCTGACGGGAATGGCCGGCCAGGGAGCCGTCCAGCAGACCGTGCAGCAGCTCGTCAGCCAGGCGAAGGCCGCCGTCGAGCCCGTCATCGAACGGAACCCGGAGGTCTTCGACCACCTCGCGGCGGCGGGCAACGAACTGCTCGCCGCGTACCGCTCGGCGGTCGAGAGCCACGAGACCCGCTGGACGCGCGACGAGAGCCGCCCGGAGCGCGACGACCCGCGGACGGCGCCGCGCGCCGACAGTCCCGACGATCCCCGTGACGAAGGCCCCGGAACCGGACAGCCCATCGACCTCGACTGACCGGGAGGGTCGCCCCCCTCGGGTACGGTTGGCCATAGCGGGGCTCGACCGAAAACTGAGGGACACATGGGACTCACCATCGGCGTCGACATCGGCGGCACGAAGATCGCGGCCGGCGTGGTCGACGAGGAGGGCAACATCCTCGACACGCACAAGGTGCCCACCCCGCCGACCCCCGAAGGCATCGTCGACGCGATCTGCGCCGCGGTGTCCGAGGCCGGCAAGGGCCACCAGATCGAGGCCGTCGGCATCGGTGCGGCGGGCTACGTCGACGACAAGCGCGCCACCGTCCTCTTCGCGCCCAACATCGACTGGCGGCACGAGCCGCTGAAGGACAAGGTCGAGCAGCGGGTCGGCCTTCCGGTCGTCGTCGAGAACGACGCGAACGCGGCCGCCTGGGGCGAGTACCGCTTCGGTGCGGGACAGGGCCATGAGGACGTCATCTGCATCACCCTCGGCACCGGTCTCGGCGGCGGCATCATCATCGGCAACAAGCTGCGCCGAGGACGCTTCGGCGTGGCCGCGGAGTTCGGGCACATCCGGGTCGTCCCCGACGGCCTGCTGTGCGGCTGCGGCAGCCAGGGCTGCTGGGAGCAGTACGCCTCCGGGCGCGCCCTCGTCCGGTACGCCAAGCAGCGCGCCAACGCCACCCCGGAGAACGCCGGGATCCTCCTGGGGCTCGGCGACGGCACGCCCGAGGGCATCCAGGGCAAGCACGTCAGCGCCGCCGCGCGGCAGGGCTGCCCGGTCGCCGTGGACTCCTTCCGCGAGCTGGCCCGCTGGGCGGGCGCCGGCCTCGCGGACCTGGCGTCGCTGTTCGACCCGTCGGCGTTCATCGTGGGCGGCGGCGTCTCGGACGAGGGCGAGCTGGTGCTCGACCCGATCCGCAAGTCCTTCCGGCGCTGGCTGATCGGCGGCCAGTACCGTCCCCACGCGCAGGTCCTCGCGGCGCAGCTCGGCGGCAAGGCCGGCCTGGTGGGGGCCGCCGACCTGGCCCGCCAGGGCTGACACCCCCGGGCCTGCCCGACCTGATCCACCGGACAGGCCGTGGTCCGCTACGACTCCGCCCGCCGCGCCCCCCGGGGTACGGCGGGCGGTTGTCGTATGTTGCAGGACATGGCGATCAGTGAGCTGCCCAACTCCCGCACCGAGGCGGACGGTTCGGCCGTCATCCGGGTGCTGAGCTACAACGTCCGCTCCCAGCGGGACGACGAGGACGCCCTCGCCCGGGTGATCCGGGCCTGCGCTCCGGACCTCGTCTTCGTCCAGGAGGCGCCGCGGTTCTTCCGCTGGCGCAAGCACGCCGCCCGGCTCGCCGCCAAGAGCGAGCTCTATGTGCTGACCGGCGGCGCCACCGCCGCCGGACCGCTGCTGATGTGCTCGCTGCGCGCCACCGTCGAACGCACCGAGGACGTCCTGCTGCCGCTCACCCCCGGCCTGCACCGCCGGGGCTTCGCGACGGCGGTCGTACGGTTCGCGGGCGCCAGGGTCGGGCTGATCAGCTGCCACCTGAGCCTGCGGGAGTCCGAGCGGTACGCGCAGTCGGGGATGCTCCTGGAACGGGTCGCGGCCATGGACGCGCCCCACACGATCGTCGCAGGCGACCTCAACGAGCGCCCGGACGGGCGGAGTTTCACGCGCCTGGCGAAGGAGCTGCAGGACGGCTGGGCGGTCAGCCCCTGGGGCGGCGAGTACACCTCGACGCCGGCCGACCCGCACCAGCGCATCGACGCGATCCTCGCCACCCCGGGCGTCGAATTCCTCGGCTGTGGCGTCCCGACGGACCTCCCGAAGGCCGACCTCGAGGCGGCGACCGACCACCTGCCCGTCCTCGCGGCGGTCAGAATCCCGGCGAGCTGAGCCCGGCCCGGCCGGACCCCGTCACACCACCGCGCCCCGGCCCGGGTCGTCGTGGCCGTCCTCGTCGTCGTCGTGCTTCATCCGGGCCACCAGCGTCGCGAAGCCGCCCAGGAAGCCGCCCACGCACAGCGTCGTCAGCCACCACGTCATGTCCCACCGGAACAGCACCGCCACCAGCATCAGCACCGGGCCGCCCACCACGCCCAGCCACGCGAACTTCGTCGTCGCGTCCGCCTCCGGCAGCGGAGGCGGCTCCGGCGGCACGAAGTGGCCCTCGTCGTCGTCCTCGCCCTTGCCGGACTTGCCGGACCTGCCGTCCGCTCGGCCCTGCTCCGGCTCCTCGTCCGGATCGGCGAGCCGGTAGTCGCGCGGGCCGCCGCCCACCCTCACACCGGGCGCGAAGACGATCGAGCTGCCGAGGGCCGGCTTCTCCGGGTCCTCGTCCTCGTCGTCCTCGTCGTCCTCGTCGTCCTCGTCGTCCTCGGCGTCGCCGTCGTCGTCATCGGCGTTCTCGCCCTCCACGGGCTCGGGAAGCGCCAAGTCCTCCACCGATCTGAAGGGCCTGGACCCCGGAGGGTCCGCCGGCTCCTCGCCGTACCCGGCGACGATCGCCGCCCACGCGGCCTCCTCGTCGATGGGCTGCGGCTCGCGCTCCCCGTCCTGCTGCTCAGCCACCGCTCGTGCTCCCCTTCTCCCCGACGACGTCCGGAGCGAGCCGGCCGATGAACGCCCAGCTCTCCTCGAAGATCCGCTCCGCGTCGTGGTCCAACGTCGCCACGTGGTAGCTCTGTTCCAGCAGGATCTCCTTCACGTCCGTCGAGGAGACCCGGCTGAGGATCCGCGCCGAGTCCGCCGGCGGGACCACATGGTCCCGAGGGCTGTGCAGCAGCACCATCGGCTGGGTGACCTGGGGCAGCTCCGCGTCCACGGTACGGAAGAACCGCCGCAGTGAGTGGGCCGCGTGCAGCGGCACCTTGTCGTACCCGATCTCGGCCACGCCCTCCTTGGCGATGTCGCTGGCGATGCCGTTCGTCGTACGGACGAAGTGGCGGACCACCGGCAGCGCGTGCGCCGCCACACCGTGCACCTTGTTGCCGGGGTTGACCAGGACGAGGCCCCGCACCGCGTCCCCGTGCCGTGCCGCGAGCCGCAGTGCCAGCGCCCCGCCCATGGAGAGCCCGAAGACGAAGACCCGCTCGCACCGCGCGAGCAACTCCCGCAGCGCCCGGTCGACCTCCGCGTACCAGTCCTGCCAGGTGGTGAGCTGCATGTCCTCCCAGCGGGTGCCGTGCCCGGGCAGCAGGGGCAGCGACACCGTCAGTCCGCGCTCGGCCAGGTACTCGGCCCAGGGGCGCAGCGACTGCGGGGAACCGGTGAAGCCGTGACAGAGAAGGACGCCGACCTCTCCGCCCTCATGGCGGTACGGCTCGGCTCCAGGAAGGACCGGCACGGGGTCTCCTGTTCATGGGTTCGACGAAGCAACGACAAAGAGGGAAGGACCTTCACCGTACGCGACCGGACCGACACCGACCAGGTCCGTTCGCACGAAGGTGCCCCGCCGTGGGCCGCTCCGGCGCGGGAGTGCGGGACAAGGCGGGATAAGGTCTTTCCGACGGCACACGGAAGGTATTCGAGTTGATCTACGGCGCAATGAAGTTCTCCATCGGAGGGTCGCTGAAGCTCGCCTTCAGGCCGTGGGTGGAGGGCCTCGAGAACATTCCCGCCGAGGGGCCGGCGATCCTCGCGAGCAACCATCTGTCGTTCTCGGACTCCTTCTTCCTGCCCGCCGTCCTCGACCGCAAGGTCACCTTCATCGCCAAGGCCGAGTACTTCACGTCGCCCGGGGTGAAGGGCAAGCTCACCGCCGCCTTCTTCAAGGGCGTCGGCCAGCTCCCGGTGGACCGCTCCGGAGCGCGCGGCGCCGGCGAGGCGGCGATCAAGGCCGGTATCGAGGTCATCGAGAAGGGCGGACTCTTCGGGATCTATCCCGAGGGCACCCGCTCTCCTGACGGCCGGCTCTACCGCGGCAAGCCGGGCGGCCTCGCGCGCGTGGCGCTCGCCACCGGCGCGCCCGTGATCCCGGTCGCCATGATCGACACCGAGAAGATCCAGCCGCCCGGCAAGGTCGTCCCCAAGCTGATGCGCCCGGGGATCCGGATCGGCAAGCCGCTGGACTTCAGCCGCTACCAGGGCATGGAGGGGGACCGCTTCATCCTCCGCTCGGTGACCGACGAGGTCATGTACGAGATCATGAAGCTGTCCGGCCAGGAGTACGTCGACATCTACGCGACGGCCGCCAAGCGTCAGATCGCCGAGGCGGAGAAGGCCGCCAAGGAGGCCGTCAAGGCCGAGATCGCGGCACGGGAAGAGTCCGGCGCCTGACCCCTGCCGGGGGCGCCGTGGGGTGGGGGAGATGGCCAAGCGCGAGCGTGTCGTGCGGATGTCGGTCGAGCAGCCGCTGTGGCGCGCGCTCACGGCGTACCGCGTCCTGACGATGATCTACGCGGTCCTGCTCTTCGCCTTCTCCCGGGACCGCTACGAACGGCCGTGGGTGGCCGTCGCCTTCCTCGCCGTGCTGTGCGTCTGGAACCTGGCCACCCTCCCCAAGGTGGCCAACGCGGCCAGCTGCACCAAGCGCTTCCTGGGCGCCGACCTCACGGTCGCGCTCACCGGCATCCTGCTCACCCCGCTGGCCGACGCGCAGGCCCGGACCGTCGACGGCCCCACCCTGCCGTCGATATGGACCGCCGGAGCCGTCCTCGCGTACGCGATCAAGGGCGGCTGGCGCTGGGCCGGCTTCGCCTCCTCGCTGGTCGCCGTCGCCAACATCATCGAGCGCGGTCACCCGAGCCGCGACACCCTCCACAACGTGCTTCTGGTGTGGGTGGCCTCCATCGCCATCGGGTACGTCGTCGAGGTCGCACGCGCCTCGGAGCGCACCCTCGCCCGCGCCCTGGAGATCGAGGCCGCGACCCGCGAGCGGGAGCGGCTGGCCCGGGACATCCACGACAGCGTGCTCCAGGTCCTCGCGATGGTGCAGCGGCGGGGCACGGCGCTCGGCGGCGAGGCCGCCGAACTGGGCCGGATGGCGGGGGAACAGGAGGTCGCCCTGCGCACGCTGGTCGCCGGCGGCCTGACCCGGCCGTCCCTGGTCTCCGAGGACGAGTCCGAGGGGGCGGTGGTCCGGTTCGTCGACGACCCCGATGACCCCGACGACGCGGCCGGCTCCCCGGTCGATCTGCGGACGCTGCTCGCCCCGCGCGCCGGAGCGCGGGTCACGCTCTCCGACCCCGGCGCCCCGGTCCTGCTTCCGCCGGCCGCCGCCCGCGAACTGGCCGCCGCTGTCGGTGCCGCCCTGGACAATGTCCGGGTGCACGCGGGCGAGGGCGCGCGGGCGTGGATCCTGGTCGAGGACTGGCCGGACGAGGTGATCGTGACGGTACGGGACGACGGCCCCGGCATCCCGGAGGGGCGGCTCGCGCAGGCGGAGGGCGAGGGCCGGATGGGCGTCGCCCTGTCCATCCGGGGGAGACTGCGGGATCTGGGCGGCACGGCCGAGCTGATCTCGGTCCCGGGCCAGGGCACGGAAGTCGAATTGAAGGTCCCGCGCGAGCGCGGGACGCACGGGGGAAGGTGAACGGACAGATGAGCGAGCAGCAGGCGGCACCGCAGGTGGAACAGCAGCAGACGGCCGGACCGATCAAGGTGATGGTCGTGGACGACCATCCGATGTGGCGGGACGCGGTCGCCCGCGACCTCGCCGAGGCGGGCCTGGACGTGGTCGCCACGGCCGGCGACGGCGAGCAGGCGGTGCGCCGCGCCAAGGCGGTGGGCCCCGACGTCCTCGTCCTCGACCTCAACCTGCCGGCGAAGCCCGGCGTCCAGGTCTGCAAGGAGCTGGTCGGCGCCGACCCCCGGCTGCGGGTCCTGGTCCTCTCCGCGAGCGGTGAGCACGCCGACGTCCTGGAGGCGGTCAAGTCCGGGGCCACCGGCTATCTCCTCAAGTCCGCCAGCACGGCCGAGCTGATCGACGCGGTGCGCCGCACCGCCGTGGGAGACCCGGTCTTCACCCCCGGCCTCGCGGGCCTGGTCCTCGGCGAGTACCGCCGCCTCGCCTCCGAACCCGCCCCGGCCGCCGGGGCCGACGAGCCGAAGGCCCCGCAGCTGACCGAGCGCGAGACCGAGGTCCTGCGCCTCGTCGCCAAGGGCCTGAGCTACAAGCAGATCGCGGAGCGCCTGGTCATCTCGCACCGCACCGTGCAGAACCACGTCCAGAACACCCTCGGCAAGCTCCAGTTGCACAACCGGGTGGAACTCGTCCGGTACGCCATCGAGCGCGGCCTCGACGACGCCTGACGAGGATCCACGCGCAATTCACCCTCCGTGCCGTGTCGGAGTGACCCACGTCACTACTAGCGTGGGCCTCGCATCCCGTCCGCCACGGCGAAGGAGAGCTCCATGCGCGTCGGCGTACTGACCGGGGGCGGCGACTGCCCCGGTCTCAACGCGGTCATCCGCGGCATCGTCCGCAAAGGCGTCCAGGAGTACGGCTACGACTTCACCGGCTTCCGCGACGGCTGGCGCGGACCGCTGGAGGGCCACACCGTGCCTCTCGACATCCCCGCCGTCCGCGGCATCCTGCCGCGCGGCGGGACCATCCTCGGCTCCTCGCGCACCAACCCGCTGACGGTGGAGAACGGCATCCACCGCATCAAGGAGAACCTCGCCAAGAGCGAGGTCGACGCGTTGATCGCGATCGGCGGCGAGGACACCCTCGGCGTCGCCGCCCGGCTGGTCGACGAGTACGGCGTCCCGTGCGTCGGGGTTCCCAAGACCATCGACAACGACCTCTCCGCCACGGACTACACCTTCGGCTTCGACACCGCCGTCGGTATCGCCACCGAGGCCATCGACCGTCTCCACACCACCGCCGAGTCCCATATGCGGGTCCTGGTGGTGGAGGTCATGGGCCGGCACGCCGGCTGGATCGCCCTCCACTCCGGCCTGGCCGGCGGCGCCAACGTCATCCTCATCCCCGAGCAGCGCTTCGACCTCGACCAGGTCTGCGCCTGGGTCACCTCGCGCTTCAAGGCCACGTACGCCCCGATAGTGGTCGTCGCCGAGGGGGCGATGCCCCGGGACGGGGACATGGTCCTCAAGGACGGGACGCTCGACTCGTACGGGCACGTCCGGCTCTCGGGTGTGGGGGAGTGGCTCGCCAAGGAAATCGAGCGGCGGACCGGCAAGGAGGCCAGGACCACCGTCCTCGGCCATGTGCAGCGGGGCGGCACGCCGAGCGCCTTCGACCGCTGGCTCGCCACGCGGTTCGGTCTGCACGCCATCGACGCGGTGCGCGACGGCGACTTCGGGAAGATGGTCGCCCTGCGCGGCACCGACATCGTCCGCGTCCCGATCGCGCAGGCCACGGCCCGCCTCAAGACGGTCGACCCGGCGCTCTACGCCGAGGTGGGGGTCTTCTTCGGCTGAGGCCCCCGGCCGAGACCTTCGCCCGGGACGGGGACGGAACGCGAAGCGCCTCCGGGAGTCGTATATTCGCCGGGTACGAGACATATCCGGCAGAACCCGGAGGAGCTCCGTGGAGATCCTGGCGTTCGGTGTGCAGGCGGACGAGAAGCCGCTGCTGGAGAAGGCCTTCCACGGCCACCACGACATCCGCTGCCTGGACGTCTTCCTCACCGAGGACACCGCCCCCATCGCGGCCGGCCACCCGATCGTGTCCACCAGCGTCAACGCCGACCTCGGCGCCCGGGTCCTGCGCATCCTCGCCGACGGCGGGACGAAGATGATCGCCCAGCGCTCCACCGGCTTCAACAACATCGACCTCGACGTCGCCGAACGGCTCGGGCTCACGGTCGCCCGGGTGTCGTACTACTCCCCGTACTCCGTCGCCGAGTTCGCCTGGACGCTGGCGATGGCGGTCAACCGGCGGATCGTCCGCGCCTCGAACCGGACCCGCGACTTCGACTTCCGGCTCGACGGTCTCATGGGTCGCGACCTGCGCGGCCGGACGGTCGGTGTCCTCGGCACCGGCAAGATCGGCGAGGCCTTCACCCGGATCGCCCACGGCTTCGGCATGAACCTGCTCGGCTGGGACGTCGCCCCGAACCCGGCCTGCGCCGCACTCGGCATGGAGTACGTCGAGAAGGAACGGCTCCTCGCCGAGTCCGACCTGATCAGCCTGCACGTACCGCTGCTGCCGGCCACCCGGCACCTCATCGACGCCGCCGCCCTCAAGAAGATGAAGGACGACGCCATCCTGGTGAACTCCAGCCGCGGCGGCCTCGTCGACACCGAGGCGCTGGTCGTCGAGCTGCGCGCGGGCCGCTTCGCCGGTGTGGGGCTCGACGTGTACGAGGCGGAGGCCGGGCTCTTCTTCCTCGACAAGTCCCTGGAGGTCGTCGAGGACGACACCCTGGCCCGCCTGGTGACCTTCCCCAACGTCGTGGTCACCTCCCACCAGGCGTACTACACGGCCGACGCGGTCGGACAGATCATCGACACCACCCTCCAGAACGTCCTCGACCACCTCGCGGGCCGACGCGGCGAGAACGTCCTGGTCCCGGCGGCTCCCTGAACCTCAGACCAGTACGGCCGCGAGCAGGGACGCCGTCAGCTCCGCCCCCTCCCTCGTCAGCACCGACTCCGGGTGGAACTGGACGCCCGCGAAGCCCGGGCCGCGCAGCGCGTGGACCTCGCCCGTGCCGGCGTCCCGGCTCACCTCGATCCGGTGCAGCGCCAGCTCGGTGGCGGTCCGGTCGTCGCAGCGGGCGGTGAAGCTGTTGTAGAAGCCGACCGTCCGTTCCTGTCCGAAGAGGTCGATCCGCACCTGCGCGCCCTGGAACGGGACCCGCTTGCGGACGATCTCCAGGCCCAGCTCGGCCGCGATCAGCTCATGCCCCAGGCAGACGCCGAGCAGGCCGTGGCGGTGGTTCCGTACCAGCTCGGCGGTCAGTCCGCGCAGGAACCGCATCTTCGGATCGGCCGCGTCGCCCGGGTCGCCGGGGCCCGGGCCGAGCACCACCGGACCGTCGTGCGCGAGCGCCAGCTCCCGCAGCCCCGGCTCGTCGTAGCGGACGACCGAGACCTCCAGGCCGGAGGAGCGCAGCAGATGGGCGAGCATCGCGGTGAAGGTGTCCTCCGCGTCGATCACCAGGGCATGGCCGGACAGCTCCGCCGACCGCACCTGCATCTTCAGCCAGAACGGCGCCAGGTCGGCCCGCCGCGCGTCCAGCGCCGCCCGCACCCGCGGGTCGTCGGCCAGCCGCGGCGCCAGGGGCGACTCGTCGCGGGGCCGCCCTTCCCGTACCCCCAGGGCGGCGAGCACGCCCGCCGCCTTGGCGTGGGTCTCGGCGACCTCGCCCGCCGGGTCGGAGTGCCGGACCAGCGTCGCGCCGACCGGCACGCGCAGCCGTCCGCCGGCGGAGATGTCGGCGGTACGGATGAGGATGGGGGAGTCCAGCGTCTGGGCGCCGTTCTCGTCCTGACCGAGCAGGGCCAGAGCGCCGGCGTAGTAGCCCCGCCCCCCGGCCTCGTGGCGCTCGATGACCCGGCAGGCGTTCTGCACCGGCGAGCCGGTGACGGTCGCCGCGAACATGGTCTCCCGCAGCACCTCCCGTACGTCGAGGGACGAACGGCCGCGCAGCTCGTACTCCGTATGGGCGAGATGGGCCATCTCCTTGAGCCGCGGCCCGACCACCACCCCGCCCATGTCGCCGACCGTGCACATCATCTTCAGCTCCTCGTCGACCACCATGGAGAGCTCCTCGGTCTCCTTGCGGTCGGCGAGGAAGGCCAGCAGATCGTCGGCGGTCGGCGCGGCGCCGGACGGGTAGCGGTAGGTGCCGCTGATCGGATTCATCACGACCGTCCCCCCGGACATCCGCACGTGCGCCTCCGGACTCGCGCCGACCAGCGTCCGGTCCCCGGTGTGGACGACGAAGGTCCAGTACGCGCCCCGCTCGCCGGTGAGCAGCCGCCGGAAGAGGGCCAGCGCGTCGGCGCGCCCGAAGCCCGGGATCTCGCCGGTGTAGGTGCGCCGGATGACGAAGTTGGCGCCCTCGCCGGAGCCGATCTCCTCGTCGATCACCCGCCGCACGGTCTCGGCGTACGAACCGTCGGACACGTCGAAGCCGCCGTCCTCCACCCGTACCTCGTGCGCCGGAAGCCGGGCGAGTGCGTCGGCGAGCGGCAGCTCGTACGCCTCCTCCGCGACCAGCACGGAGAGCGGGGTGCCGTCGTCACGGACCTCGAAGCCGCGCTCGCGGATCTGCCGGAACGGCACCAGGGCGAGGGTGGGCAGCGCGCCGACGGGCAGCTCGGCGAGGCGCTCGGCCTCGTGGACGGAGCCGATCAGCACCTCGACGGTGTCGTGGTCACGGCCCGGGGTGCGGCGGCGCAGCAGCGCGAACGGGGGGCTGGAGTCGTCCAGGAGACGGGAGAGGTCCATCGTTGCGTTCCTTCCGTGGAGCGGAGAGGAACGGCCCGGGAAACAGAAGAAGGCCGCCCCTCGGGCGGCCTTCGCGTGTTCGGAGTACGCGCAGTCAGTGGGCCGCCGGATGAGCGGTCCACCACCAGTTCTGGGTCGTCTGCGCGAACATGTCGGCGATCGTAGCCCATGGATCCTGTCGTGTCCGTCTCATCCGTCTCACCCAGCGGTCACTGGCTTGGACGTCGCTTTTCGCCACGTACTGTTGGTTGCGTGACCGTGAACGCTGAATCCCACGCCGTCGCCAAGGCGACCTGGCGAGACCTGCCCGCGGCGCAGCAGCCCGAGTACCCCGATGCCGAGGCTCTGCGCGATGTGATCGCGGACCTCGAGTCGTATCCCCCGCTCGTCTTCGCGGGCGAGTGCGACCAGCTGCGCGCCCGGATGGGAGCCGTCGCCCGTGGCGAGGCGTTCCTGCTCCAGGGCGGCGACTGCGCCGAGGCCTTCGACGCCGTTTCCGCCGACCACATCCGTGCCAAGCTCAAGACGCTGCTCCAGATGAGCGCCGTCCTGACGTACGCGGCCTCCGTGCCCGTCGTCAAGGTCGGCCGCATCGCCGGGCAGTACTCCAAGCCCCGCTCGAAGGGGACCGAGACCCGCGACGGCGTGACGCTGCCGACCTACCGCGGCGACTCGGTCAACGGCTTCGACTTCAACGAGAAGGCCCGCGTCCCGGACCCGGAGCGCCTGAAGCGGATGTACAACGCGTCCGCCTCCACGCTCAACCTGGTGCGCGCCTTCACCACCGGCGGCTACGCCGACCTGCGCCAGGTGCACGCCTGGAACCAGGACTTCGTGAAGTCGTCCCCCTCGGGCCAGCGCTACGAACAGCTGGCGCGCGAGATCGACAACGCCCTGAACTTCATGAAGGCCTGTGGCACCGACCCGGCCGAGTTCCGCGCGGTCGAGTTCTACGCCTCCCACGAGGCGCTGCTGCTCGACTACGAGGGCGCCCTCACCCGTACCGACTCGCGGACCGGCAAGCTGTACGACACCTCCGGCCACATGGTCTGGATCGGTGAGCGCACCCGTCAGCTGGACCACGCCCACATCGAGTTCGCCTCGCGGATCGCGAACCCGATCGGGATCAAGCTGGGGCCGACGACCTCGGTCGACGAGGCGCTGACGTACATCGACCGCCTGGACCCGGGGCGCGAGCCGGGCCGGCTGACCTTCATCGTCCGTATGGGCGCCGACAAGGTCCGGGACAAGCTCCCGGAGCTGGTCGAGAAGGTCACCGCCTCCGGCGCGACCGTCGCCTGGGTGACGGACCCGATGCACGGCAACACCTTCGAGGCCGCCTCCGGCCACAAGACCCGCCGCTTCGACGACGTGCTCGACGAGGTCAAGGGCTTCTTCGAGGTCCACAAGGCGCTGGGTACGCACCCGGGCGGCATCCACGTCGAGCTCACCGGTGACGATGTCACCGAGTGCGTGGGCGGCGGCGACGAGATCTTCGTCGACGACCTGCACCAGCGCTACGAGACGGCCTGCGACCCGCGGCTCAACCGCAGCCAGTCGCTCGACCTCGCGTTCCTGGTGGCGGAGCTCTACCGCGACTAGCGGTCGCGATCAGTAGGTGTGTTCCTACGACTGTGGGGCGCGGATCCATGTGATCCGCGCCCCACAGTCGTTGACAGGGCTTTTACCCGCCAGAGGCGCCGGGTAAGGTTAGGTTAGCCTTATCGATCTCGGCGGGAGGTGAACCGCGTGTACGTCTGCTCATGCTTCGGTGTCACGGAGAAGCAGGTCAAGGAGCACGCGGACGCGGGCGCCTGCACGCCTCGCCAGATCGCCTCCGCCTGCAAGGCCGGAACCGACTGCGGCTCCTGCGTGCGGCGGATCCAGGCCATCCTCGGGCGCGGCAACTGCCCTCGACGGGAGCTGCTGGACCAGGGCATGCCTGCCCTGGCGACGGACCTCTCCGTTCCCGACGGGCTCTCTGAGGCCGCCTAGGCCGCTCTGCGGGCGCTCCGGACCGCCCTGTGCCGAGTGGGCGGCTAGCTCGGCTGCTCGATCAGCGTCGAGAGGTAGAGCGCCTCGCCGAGCTTCTCGATCAGCTCCAGCTGGGTGTCGAGATAGTCGATGTGGTGCTCCTCGTCGGCGAGGATCTCCTCGAAGAGGTTGGCCGAGGTGATGTCGCCCTTGGTGCGCATGACCTCGATCCCCCGCTTGAGGCGGTCGATCGCCTCCACCTCCACCTGACGGTCCGCCTCGAACATCTCCTTGACCGTCTGGCCGACCCGCACATGGAAGAGCCGCTGGTAGTTGGGCAGGCCGTCCAGCATCAGGATGCGTTCGGTCAGCTTGTCCGCGTGCTTCATCTCATCGATGGACTCTTCGCGGGTGTACTTGGCGAGCTTGGTCCAGCCCTTGTTGTCCTGGATGCGGTAGTGCAGCCAGTACTGGTTGATGGCCGTCAGCTCGCCGGTCAGCTGCTCGTTGAGGAACTCGAGGACCTCGGGGTCGCCCTGCATCGCAGAGGCTCCTTCCACGCATGTCTACGTCGTGACTGGGCAGGATGGCCGCATCTTTGCACCACGGATGGGGGGCGTCCAGTAAGTGCAGGCTTAGTGGGACTTGCCCGGATACGGCACTGCGGGCGCGTTCACTGGTCATGACCACCCCTCGCCGTCTGTCACCATGGATGACATGGGTCAGCCGGAGAGCGGAGTACACCGGGAAGCGGGGCAGTCGGATCTTCCGCCGGGACAGCGGCTGCAGCGCGGCTGGCCGGTCACCCACTACGGCCCCGTGCCCAAGTTCAAGCCGGACCGCTGGGAGTTCCGGGTCTTCGGCGCGACGGCCGACGGCGACAAGCGGTGCTGGAATCACGAGGAGTTCTCGGCGCTGCCGTTCTCGACGGTCGTGGCCGATCTGCACTGCGTGACGAAATTCAGCATGCTGGGGGCCGAATGGGGGGGTGTGCCCGCCCGTACGATCCTCGAACTGGCCCCGCCGGCCGCCAATGTCACCCATGTGATGGTCTGGGCCGAGTACGGCTTCAGCGCCAATATGCGGCTCTCCGACTTCGCCGCCGAGGGCACGATCTTCGCCACGCACAAGGACGGCGAGCTGCTCACCGCCGAGCACGGCTTCCCGCTGCGGCTCGTGGTGCCGCATCTGTACGCCTGGAAGGGGCCCAAGTGGGTCCGGGGCGTGGAGTACATGACCGCCGACCGCCGTGGCTTCTGGGAGGAGCGCGGCTATCACAACATCGGCGACCCCTGGACCGAGCAGCGCTACTCCTACCAGGAGGAACCGGGAGACGGCCCGGAGCTGTAGCCGCCCCGGACCGTCCGCCCCGATCGGTCTCAGTGGTGGTACTGGTGGACCACCGCATGGCCCTTGCCGCGGCCGATCATCCACTTGTTGAACGGCGTGGTGATCAGGAAGGCGACGAGGAAGGCGAAGGCCAGCGCGCCCCAGAAGAGTCCGTCGGTGAGGTGCGCGTCCATGGCGCCCGGCACCAGCAGCAGGACGCCGTTGTCGACGACCTCCATCACGGTGATGGAGAGGGTGTCGGCGGCGAGCGCGACGCCGATGGCCGCCTTCAGGCTCAGCCCCGCGCGGACGACCGCCCAGAGGGTCAGCGAGTAACCGAAGAAGAAGGCCAGGACGATGGCGAGCGCCATCGTCGGTGCGTTGCCCCAGCCGAGCGCGGTTCCGATGATCATGCCGAGGACCTCGCCGATGGCACATCCGGTGAGGCAGTGCAGCGTCGCCTTCATCGCCATGGACCAGCTGACCTTGCCACCGCCGTGGTGCTGGTGGGCGCTGTGATGGGCGTGGCTGCCGTGGCTGTTGTGGACGGCGTGGTTCTCGTGGTTCTCGTGGCTGGGGTGGTGGGTGTGCGCTTCGTGCTGCATGACGAGCCCCCAACGACGGGTAGCGGTTCCTGCCTATGCAAGAACCGTATACCCCCCTGGGGTATTCCTCAACAGGAAATCACTCCCGGAGCTTCTTCAGCAGCTCCACGTCCGCCACATGCCCTTCCTTCCCGCCCGGCGTCTCGATGACCAGCGGCACGCCCTCGGTCTCCGGGTGGCGCATCAGCGCGCGAAACGCCTCCTGGCCGATGTGACCCGCCCCGATGTTCGCGTGCCGGTCCTTGTGCGCGCCGACGACGTCCTTCGAGTCATTGGCGTGGATCAGCTTCAGCCGGCCCTCGCCCACCGACTCGACCAGCAGGTCGAGGGTCTGGATCGCGCCGTGCGGCCCCGCGAGGTCGTGGCCGGCGGCGAAGATGTGGCAGGTGTCCAGACAGACGCCGAGCCTGGGGTGGTGGTCGAGCGCGTCGAAGTACGGCCCGAAGTCCCAGGTTCGCGAGCAGAGCGAAGAGCCCTGGCCGGCCGTCGACTCCAGGAGCAGGAAGGGGTCGTCCACGTGCGTCAGCTCGTCGAGCAGCGGCAGCATCCGCTCCCGTACCTGCGCCAGCGCCTCCCCGCGCGGACGGCCTCCGGTCGCCGAGCCGGTGTGGACGACCACGCCCTTCGCGCCGATCTCCCGGGCGCGGCGCAGCGAGTGCCGCAGCGACTCCACCGACCGCTCGACGGTGGCCTCGGTGTGGGAGCCGAAGTTGATCAGGTAAGGGGCGTGGACCCAGGCCGAGATCCCGGCGGCCTCGCACTCGGTGCGGAACCGCTCGTCCTGTACCGGGTTGCCGACCGGGGTGGCCCAGCCGCGCGGGTTGGCGACGAAGACCTGGACGGCTTCGGCGCCCAGGTCGCGCGCGTAGGCGAGACCGGTGGTGGCGAGGCCGCCGGCCACGGGGACATGGCCGCCGACGGGGTTGCGCATGAGTCTCTACAGTCCCTTGATCGTGAGGGTGATGGTGGAGCCCTCCGGGGCGGTGGAGCCGCCCTCGACGGACTGGCTCGCGACGGTGTCGCCGAGGAAGGGGAAGGTCTTCTCGACCTTCACCTCGAAGCCCGCGTCCTCGAGCCGGTCGCGTGCCGCGTCGGCCTTCTCACCCGTGACGTCGGGGACGGCGACCATCCGCGGGCCCTTGGAGACGGTGAGGGTGATCGTGTCGCCCTCGGCGGCGCGGCTGCCCTCGGCGAGCGACTGGGCGGCGACCGAACCGGCCGCCTCCGGGGAGTGGATCCGCTCCGCCGCGATCTTCACGGTGAGACCGGCGTCCTGGAGCGTCTCGGTGGCGTCGGCCACCGACGCCCCGGCCACGTCGGGAACGTCGATCGGGATGCCCTTGCTGACGACCAGCGCGATGGCGGAGTCGGGGGCGCGCTCGGTGCCGGGCTCGGGGTCGGAGCTGATCACGGCGCCCTGCGGGATGTCCTGGCTGAAGGCCTCGGTGACCACACCGGGTGCCAGACCCTCCTCCGCGAGCAGTCGCTTGGCCTCCGTGAGCGGCTTCCGCTTGAGGTTGGGGACCTTCACGACCTCGGGGCCCCGGGACAGGGTCAGGGTCACCGTGCCGTTGCCGCGTATGCGTTCGCCCGGGGCGGGATCGGTGGCCATGACCGTGCCGCGTTCGTAGACCTCGCTGAACGCGCGCCGGGTCTGCCCGACGTCCAGACCCGCGTCCCTCAGCCGCTCGCCGGCCTGGGCCTCGGTCTGGCCGAGCACGGCCGGGACGCGGGTGAACTGGCCGGAGTTGATGTACCAGACACCGCCGCCGATCCCGAGGGCCAGCAGGACGGCGGCGAGGACGAGGAGCGGGCCGCGGCGAGGAGCACGGCGGGGCCGTCGCTCCGGCGGCGGTTCCGGCGGCATCGTGATCCGGCTGGTGTGCCGCGGCACCGCGCGCGGGATGACGCTGGTCCGGTCCTCGGAGCGGTCGTGGTCCCGCACGCCCCCTTCGATGCGCGCCTGCGGCGGTACGGCGTCGAGCTGCTCCTCACCGAGCGTCGCGCGGGCGTCCAGGCTCAGCGCGAGGAGCGCGACGGCGTCGTGCGGACGGACATCGGGGTTGCGGGCCGTGGCGCTCGCCACCAGCTCGTCCAGTTCGAGGGCGAGCCCGGGGACGACGGCGGAAGGGGCCGGTACGTCGGTGTTGAGGTGCCGGTAGAGGACCTGGGCGGGCGTCTCCCCGTCGTGCGGCTTGCCTCCGGTCAGCATCTCGTACAGGACGACACCGCAGGCGTACACGTCGGCGCGGGTGTCGGCGGTGCCGTGCTCGATCTGCTCGGGGGCGAGGTACGAGACGGTGCCGAGGACGGAGCCGGTGGTGTCCGTGGCCGAGCCGACGGCCCGTACGAGACCGAAGTCGGCGACCTTGACCCGGCCGTCGTCCCCTATCAGGACGTTCTCCGGCTTCATGTCCCGGTGTACGAACCCGGCCCGGTGCGCGGCGCCGAGGGCGGCGAGCACGGGCTCCAGGATGTCGAGCGCGGCCCGGGGCTGGAGGGCGCCGCGCTCGCGCAGCACGTCGCGGAGGGTGCAGCCGGCGACGTACTCCATCGCGAGATAGACGTACGCGCCATCGGCGCCCTGGTCGAAGACCCCGACGACATTGGGGTGGGAGAGGCGCGCGACCGACTTCGCCTCGCGGATGAACCGCTCGACGAAGACGGCGTCGGCCGCCAGCGCCGGGTGCATCACCTTGAGCGCGAGCACCCGGTCGAGACGGGTGTCGACGGCCCGGTAGACCGTGGCCATGCCTCCGACGGCGACGCGTGCGTCGACGCGGTAGCGGCCGTCGAGCAGCTGCCCGACGATGGGGTCTTCCCAGCCCGAAGGGCTGGGGGACGGGTCCTGGAGGGTCGTGTCCACGGGCTCGAGTCTACGAGCCCCCACGGACGCCCGGTCCCGGCCGCCGCCCGACTGCAGCGCACCTGTGACGGGCGGGGCGGGGACGGGGATGGGGACGGGGTCTAAAGGGCTCGGTTCACCTCCGGCGCGCTCTCAGCGTCCGTCGACGGACGACCGTGCTCACCCGCTCGTTCCTCGCGGGCTGCGCGCGCTCTCCCTTTCGACGGCCGCGCGCCCCTTCGACTCACTCGCCGTCCGGCCGGGGCCGTCCGGGCGGGCGGTGTGACGCGGTGAAGGTCACACGGTCAGAACGCCGGGCGTTCCGGGTCCAGGGCGGCGAGGCCCTCCGTCGGGGACGAGGCCTCCGCGAAGTGGCGGCGCGGGATGCGGCCGGCCCGCCACGCCAGCCGGCCCCCCTCGACGGCGTGCCGCATCGCCGACGCCATGAGCACCGGCTCCTGCGCCCGCGTCACCGCCGACGCCAGCAGCACCGCCGCGCACCCCAGCTCCATCGCCAGCGCCGCGTCCGACGCCGTCCCCGCCCCCGCGTCCATGATCACCGGCACTCCCGCCCGCTCGACGATCAGCTGGAAGTTGTGCGGATTGCGGATGCCGAGCCCGGAGCCGATCGGCGACCCCAGCGGCATGATCGCCGCGCATCCCACGTCCTCCAGCTTCCGGGCGAGCACGGGGTCGTCGTTGGTGTACGGAAGGACCGTGAAGCCGTCGTCCACCAGCGTCTCGGCCGCGTCGAGCAGCTCGACCGGATCCGGCAGCAGGGTCCGCTCGTCGGCGACGACCTCCAGCTTGATCCACTCCGTGCCCAGCGCCTCCCGGGCGAGCCGGGCGGTCAGCACGGCCTCGCCCGCCGTGAAGCAGCCCGCCGTGTTGGGCAGCACCTGGATGCCGAGCCGGTCCAGGACCGACAGGATCGAGCCCTGCACGGTCGGGTCCAGGCGGCGCATCGCCACCGTGGTCAGCTCCGTACCGCTGGCGATCAGCGAGCGCTCCAGCATGTCCAGGCTGGGCGCGCCGCCCGTGCCCATGATCAGACGCGAGGAGAACTCCGTACCGCCGAGAAGGAACACGTCGTCGGACATCGCGCTCAGCCTCCCTGCACCGCTGTGAGGACCTCGACGCGGTCGCCCTCGCCGAGGAAGGTCGCGGACCACTGGCCGCGCGGCACGACGGTTTCGTTGACGGCCGCGGCCACCCCCGAGGGGGCCGCGGTCAGGGTGGCGACGAGGGCGTCGAGCGAGACGGGGCCGGGGAGCTCGCGCGGCTCCCCGTTCACGGACACGTTCAGCACGTTCATGCGGGCTGCTCCAGACGTACGGGAGAGAAGCGGCGGGGGGTGAAGGGGCGGGCCTCGTCCGGGAGCGTGCCGGTGGTCAGCACCTCCGCCATGACGTCGCCGGTGACGGGCGTGAGCAGCACCCCGTTGCGGTAGTGGCCGGTGGCCAGCTGGAGGCCCGGCAGCGCGCTCGGGCCGAGCAGCGGCGCGTTGTCCGGGGACCCGGGCCGCAGACCCGCCCGGGTCTCGGTGAGCGGCAGCTCGGTGATGCCCGGCACCAGCTCGTGCGCGTCGCGCAGCAGCTCGTACACCCCGCCCGCCGTGACCGTGGTGTCCCAGCCGAGCTCCTCGCTGGTCGCGCCGACGACCAGCTCGCCGTTCTCGCGCGGCACCAGATAGACGTGGCTGCCGCGTACCACGGCCCGGACCGTGCGGGACAGGAACGGCGCGTACGCGGGCGGCACGGTCAGCCGCAGCACCTGCCCCTTGACGGGCCGTACCGGAGGCAGAGCCTCCTCCGGTACGCCGCCGAGCCGGCCGCTGAGGCTGCCCGCGGCCAGGACGACCTGGTCGGCCGCGAGCTCCGTGCCGTCCGCGAACACCGCTCCCGCGGCCCGGTCGCGCACGACCGTGAGACGGTCGGCGACGCTCCGGTGGAAGACCACACCGGCGCGTTCGCAGGCGACGACCAGCGCGGCGGCGAGCCGGCGCGGATCGACCTGGTGGTCGCCATCGACCCGGAGCCCGCCCCGCACCCCCGGAGCGAGCATCGGCTCGAGCCGGCGGCAGTCACGCCCGCTGAGCCACTCCGACTCCAGACCGCAGCGGGTCTGCAGGGCGTGCAGCTCCCGCAGATGCGCCCGGTCGTCCGCGTCGAGGGCGACGGCGAGCGTCCCGCACGAGCGGTAGCCCACGTCGTGGCCCGTGGCGTCGCTCAGTTCGGCGACGAAGGCCGGGTAGCGGCGGGCGGAGGCGAGGTTGAGCCCGAGCAGGGTCTCCTCGCCGTAGTGGAGTTCGGTGACGGCGGCGAGCATGCCGGCCGCGACCCGTGCGGCCCCGCCGCCGGGTTCGGGGTCGGCCACGGCGGTGCGCAGCCCGCGCTGCGCCGCGCGCCAGGCCGTGACGAGGCCGATGATCCCGCCCCCGATGACGAGGACGTCACAGGACGTACGGACGTGTGGCATACGTGATGGCATGGGCGTCCAGCCCCTCCCTTCGCCGGCATGACCCGGATCAGGTTCGTACGGTCGGAGGCCGGTCAGCCTCCCTCTCAGCCCGGTGCGTCCGGGCTCCCGTGAGTGCTCTACGTTGACGGTCAGACTATCCCCCGCCCTTCGCGCCGAGTAGGGAGCCTCCGCCATGGGACCGACGTCACTCCCCGGGCGCGTTCGGCGGGAGCCGTGCCGGGCAGGGGAGTCCCTGGAAGGTTCCGGCACCGGCTCGGTGGAGCGGCCACCTTCCTGACGTCCCGTCAGATGCGTAAGGTGATCGGGTGAGCGAGCAGAAGCAGGCACAGCAGCACGTCGTGATCGTGGGCGCCGGCATGGCGGGAGTGCAGACCGCCGTCGCCCTGCGCGAGCAGGGCTTCGCGGGCCCCGTCACCCTGATCGGAGCCGAGCCCCACCAGCCCTACGACCGGCCCCCGCTCTCCAAGGCGGTACTCCTGGGCAAGGCCGAGGACTCGGCCTTCGACGTCGACTTCGAAGCACTCTCCATCGAGCTGCGCCTCGGCCTCGAAGTGACCGGCCTGCGCGCCGAAGCCCACGAGATCGACACCGAGGCCGGGCCGGTGCCCTACGACGTACTGGTCGTCGCCACCGGAGCCCAGCCGGTCACCCTGCCCGGCACCGAGGGCGTGCCCGGCGTCCACCTGCTGCGCACCCTCGACGACGCCGCCCGGCTCAAGCCCGTCCTTGAGCGGCGCCACGACATCGTGGTGGTCGGGGCGGGCTGGATCGGCGCCGAGTTCGCCACCGCCGCGCGCGAGGCCGGCTGCGCCGTCACCGTCGTCGAGGCCGCCGACCGGCCGCTCGCGGGCGCGCTGCCCGCCGACGTCGCCGCCCCGATGGCCCGGTGGTACGAGGAGAGCGGCGCCGCTCTCCTCACCCACGCGCGCGTGGCGCGGATCGAACCCGGCAGTGTCGTCCTGGCCGACGGCCGGACGCTGCCCGCCGACGCCGTCGTCGTCGGCATCGGGGCCCGGCCCGCCACCGACTGGCTCGACGGCTCCGGCATCGCCCTGGACGCGGGCGGCTCGATCACCGCCGACGACCGGCTCCGGACCTCCCTGCCCGACGTGTACGCCGTCGGCGACTGCGCCTCCTTCCCCTCCGCCCGCTACGACGAGCGGCTCCTGGTCCACCACTGGGACAACGCCCTCCAGGGACCGCGCACGGTCGCGGCCGACATCATCGGCGAGACCCCCCGGGTCTACGACCCGGTGCCGTACTTCTGGTCCGAGCAGTTCGGGCGCTTCGTCCAGTACGCCGGGCACCACACGGGCGCCGACGAGCTGGTCCGGCGCGGCGACCCGGCCGGCGCCTCCTGGTCCGTCCTCTGGCTGCGCGCCGGCGTCCTGGTCGCCCTGCTCGCCGTCGGCCGCCCCCGCGATCTGGCCCAGGGCCGCAAACTGATCGAGGCGGGCATGCGCGTCGCCCTGGAGCGGGCGACCGACCCCTCCGTACCCCTGAAGGCGGCCGTCGAATAGGGCCCGGCTTCCGACTGTCGGTCCGGGATGGCAGGCTGGTCCCGTGACCGAGATTGACGCAAGAATCGATGCTCTCGTCCCCGCCTGGCTCTACCTCCCCGACATCGCGGAAATGCTCGATGTCGAGGTGACGCGCGTACGGCAGCTGGTCAAGGAGGGCCAGCTCATCGCCGTGCGCCGCGGTGAGAACAGGGCGCTTCAGGTCCCCGCCGCCTTCATCGACGGCGACAAGGTGGTCAAGGGTCTCTCCGGGACCCTGACGCTCCTGAAGGACGACGGCTTCACCGACGAAGAGATGCTGGAGTGGCTCTTCACTCCCGACCCGACCCTGCCGGGCACGCCCGCGCAGGCCCTCAGCGAGAATCGCGGCACGGAGGTGAAGCGCCGCGCCCAGGCGCTCGCCGTCTGACGCACCCAAGACACCACAGGAGATCCCGTGGGGCCGGGCCCGCCCGGCCCCACGGGACCGCCGCAGCCCCCGGGGGAGCACCCATGTCCACGCCACGCGCACAGCTCGCCGACGCCCGGCTCTACCTCTGCACGGACGCCCGCAAGCGCCAGGGCGACCTGCCCGCGTTCCTCGACGCCGTGCTCTCCTCCGGCGTGGACATCGTGCAGCTCCGCGACAAGGGCATGGAGGCCGGCGAGGAGCTGGAGCATCTCGCCGTCCTCGCCGACGCCTGCAGCAGGCACGGCAAGCTGCTCGCCGTGAACGACCGGGCGGACGTCGCCCACGCCATCGGCTCCGACGTGCTGCACCTGGGCCAGGGCGACCTGCCCGTCCCCGCGGCCCGGGCCGTCCTCGGCGACGAGGTGCTGATCGGCCGCTCCTGCCACGCCGAGTCCGAGGTGGCCGCGGCCGCCGCCGAACCGGGCGTGGACTACTTCTGCACCGGGCCCTGCTGGCCCACCCCCACCAAGCCCGGGCGGTACGCGCCGGGACTCGGGCTCGTGCGGTACGCGGCCTCCCTGGAAGCCGAAGGACAGGACCGGCCCTGGTTCGCCATCGGCGGGATCGACGAGACCACCCTCGACGAGGTCCTCGACGCGGGCGCCCGCCGTGTCGTCGTCGTCCGGGCGATCACCGAGGCCGACGACCCGGCCGCGGCGGCGGCCCGGCTGGCCAAGCGGGTCCGCGAAAGGGCGAACGGATGATGTCCATCTTTCGGACTCTGCTCCATCGGCGGCGGCACCCCGTCTAACCTGCCCGTATGGCCCTTGGTACCGCTTCCACCCGCACGGACCGCGCACGCACGGTCCGTGACATCCTCGCGTCCGGGAAGTCCTCGTACTCCTTCGAGTTCTTCGCGCCCCGGACCGAGAAGGGCGAGCGGAGCCTGTGGAACGCCCTGCGAAGAGTCGAGGCGGTCGGACCGAGCTTCGTCTCCGTGACCTACGGCGCCGGCGGGTCCACCCGTGGCGGGACGGTCAAGGCCACCCAGCAGATCGCCGCCGACACCACCCTCACCCCGGTGGCGCACCTCACCGCCGTCGACCACTCGGTCGCCGAGCTGCGCAACGTCCTCGGCCAGTACGCCGACGCCGGGATCCGGAACATGCTCGCGCTGCGCGGCGACCCGCCGGGCGACCCGCTGGGGGAGTGGGTGGAGCACCCGGAGGGCGTCCAGTACGCCGCCGACCTGGTCCGGCTGATCAAGGAGTCCGGCGACTTCTGCGTCGGCGTCGCCGCCTTCCCCGAGATGCACCCGCGCTCCACCGACTGGGACACGGACATCCGGCACTTCGTGGACAAGTGCCGCGCGGGCGCCGACTACGCCATCACGCAGATGTTCTTCGACCCGGAGAACTATCTCCGGATGCGCGACAGCGTGGAGAAGGCCGGCTGTGACACGCCGATCATCCCCGAAGTCATGCCCGTGGTGAACGTCAGGACCCTCGACCGGCTGCCCCAGCTGAGCAACGCGGTCTTCCCCGCGGCTGTGAAAGAGAGCATCCTCGCCGTCAAGGACGATCCCGCCGCTGTACGCTCCATTGGCATCGAGTTCGCGACGGAGTTCTGCGCACGTCTGCTCTCCGAGGGTGTCCCCGGACTGCACTTCATCACGCTGAACAACTCCACCGCGACGCTCGAGATCTACGAAAACCTCGGACTGCACGAGCAGCCGTGACCGGCGTACCCGCCCCAGACCCGCGGCGGTGGCCGTAGGAGAGGGGCGGGCATGGGGTGGACGGTCCTCTACATCGCGTTCGGTGTCGTCGCGTTGTGGCTGTTGGGTGAGGTGCTGCTGCAGTACAAGGCGCGGCTGCGCTGGCGTGTGCTCGCCTTCTGCGGCTTCCTGGGCGTCGTCCTCGGCGTCCTGCTGCCGTCGGTCGCGGTGATCATCGCCGGGGCCGTGGCCTTCGCCGTCGGGCAGACCTATGTGACGCTCTCCTTCCGTCGCGGCTTCTCCACCGGCTGGGCGCTCGGCGGCAGGCCCGGCGTGAGCCGCCGCCGCAGGTCCGCCGCCGCACCGGCCGGGGCCGCGGGCCCCACCCTGGAGGTCACCGAGGTCTCCTACGAGCCGGTGGACCCCGAGCCGGCGGCCGCCGAGACCACCGCCGTCTACGAGCCCCAGCCGATGCCCGACGAGACGGGCCAGTACGGCGTCTACACCCCCGCGTACGACCACGCCCCCGCCCAGCCCGAGGCGCAGACCGCCTACGGCACGGGCTACGACCCCTACGCGACGCCGGGCTACGAACAGCCCGCCTATGAACAGCCCGCCTACGACTACGGCACCGAGCAGCAGCAGTACGCCGCCTACTCCGACCCGTACATCGGCCCGGGCACCGACGGCCAGCAGTACACCTCGTACGACTACGGCACGGCGGGCCCCCAGCCGTACGCCGACCCCTACGCACCCTCCTACACCTACGACACCCCGCCCGGCGGCGTCTGGGTGCCGCAGCAGCGGGACGGCGAGCAGCCCGCCGAACAGCAGGGCCAGGAGTACTACGGCAACGGCAACGACCAGCAGTACCGCTACTAGCGCCTATCGCGAGCCGCGGAAGTCCGCGCCCTCGACGATCAGCCCGGCCACGAGCGCGCCCGACATGCCGGCGTGGGCGAGCCCGCCGCCGGGGTGGGCCCAGCCGCCCGCGAAGTAGAGGCCGGGGAGCGGGGAGCGGTTGGCGGCGGGCAGCAACCGGCCGCCGTCACCGGCGAGCGCGGGGCCGGGGACCTCGCGGACGCCCGTCTCCCCCAGAGTGTCGTCCGGGGTGCGGACCTCCTGCCAGAGGAGCCGCTCACGGAGCCGGGGAACGGCCGGTTCGGCCTGCGCCAACACGCGGGCGGCGACCGCCTGCCAGTCCTGCTCCGGTGAGGTGGTCACCGCCGCGGTGACCGTCACCGACTCATGACCGTCGTCGGGTCGCAGCGCCGGGTCGTCGGGCCGCAGCACGGTCACGGCGGGCCGGTCCCCGGCCGCGTGAACGACGGTGCGGTGCACCGCACCGGCCTCCCGGGACCCGCGCAGGGCCAGACAGACCGTCACCCGGCCGGTGCCGAGGAGCTGGTGGCGCGGCAGGTCGTCCTGGCGGTCCCACGCGACGACGTGGTCGCGGTGGAGTGCGGGCACCGGCGCGCCCGAGACCACATGGTCCGCCTCGACCGTCTCGCCCCCCTCCAGCCGGATCCCGCTCGCCCGGCCGTCCTTCTCCAGCACCTCTTCGACGCGCGCGTCGAAGACGAACTCCACCCGGCGCTTCAGGCACCGCTCGTACACCGCGTCCGCGAGCGCCCGGATGCCGCCCTTCACGTACCAGGTGCCGAAGGTCTGCTCCATGTACGGCAGGACGGCGGCCGCCGCCGGGGCGGTGGCGGGATCGAAGCCGTACGCCGTCGCGTACGAGTCGAGGAGCGCGGCGAGCCGGGGATCGCGCAGCTCCCGCGCGCCGATCCGGGCGAGCGTGGTCGTGGGGCGCCGCAGGAAGCCCGCCTTCAAGGCCGGGTAGGGCTCGCGGCCCAGGGCGGCGGGATCCTCCGGCTGAGGCTCCTCCAGGAGCGGGCGCCGGGTACGGTCCCAGGCCTCGCGGGCCCGGACCATGAAGTCGCCCCAGCGCTCTCCCGCACCGGAGCCCAGCGCCGCGTCCAGGGCGGAGACCGTGCCCGCGCGGGAGGCGTTGGGGAGGTCGACCGTCGTGCCGTCGGCGAAGACATGGCGGCTCGCCGGGTCGACCTGCGTCAGTTCGACGCGGTCCTCCAGCGGTTCCTTGCCGGTCTTGACGAACAGGTCGCGGTAGACGGCGGGCAGGTGCAGCAGGCCGGGGCCCGTGTCGAAGCCGAAGCCGTCGCGCTCGAAGCGGCGCACCGCGCCGCCGTAGGTCTCCGCGCGTTCGTACACCGTCACCCGGTGGCCCGCCACGGCCAGCCGGGCGGCCGCCGCCATGGCGCCCATGCCGGCGCCGATCACCACAATCCGTGCCATGCCAGGGACTTTATCCGCCGGGGCTCCGAGGGCCGTCGGCAGCCTGGGAGGCGGCCAGCCGCCTCTCCTCGCGCCGTTGGGCCCTGCGGCGCAGGAAGCGCCGGATGCGGTGGGCGAGGAAGGCCAGGAGGACCAGGCCGAGGACGAGCAGCACGGCGGCGATGATCGCCGCCACCTCCGGGTTGAAGATCGCGAAGGTGATGATCCCGCCGACCCCGAGGTCCTCGGCCGTGCTCAGAGCGATGTTGGAGAACGGTTCCGGCGAGGTGTTGACCGCCATCCGCGTCCCGGCCTTGACGAAGTGACTCAGCAGAGCGGTGGAACCGCCCACCGCGCCCGCCGCGAGCTCCGGCAGCGAACCGGACTCCCCGGCGAGCAGGGCGCCGACGACGGCGCCGGAGAGCGGCCGGATCACCGTGTGGACGGAATCCCAGACGGAGTCGACGTACGGGATCTTGTCCGCCACCGCCTCGCAGAGGAACAGCACTCCCGCGGCGATCAGGACGTCGGTGCGCTGCAGCGACTCGGGCACCTCGTCGCTGAGGCCGGTCGCGCCGAAGATGCCGAACAGCAGGACCACCGCGTACGCGTTGATCCCGCTCGCCCAGCCACTGGTGAAGACCAGGGGGAGTACGGACACGGAGGCGATCGTAACCAGCGGGCGCCACGCGCGCGTGGGGACCGGCGCGCACACCTGAGTATCCGTACTCAGACGGCGAGATGAGTAGATGCGCGGATGGGCTTTGACCTGCGGGGACGAGAGAGTGGGGACCACGGAAGGGGCGCGGCTCCGCAACCGCCGACACGGGGCGGCGGATCGGGGCCGTGCACCATCCGGAACGGGGGTGCACGGGGGTGCACGGGGGCACGGGGGAGTGCCACGGGGGTACGGAAAGATCGCCGGTCCGGCGAGGCTCGGGGGGATCGAGCCTCGCCGGACCGGCGTTTTCTTGTTCGGGTACTTGCCCGGGGTCGGGGGCGACCGGCGTCTTTTCGTACGCCCCCGTGGCCGGGCCAGGACCGCCGGCCGGGCGTCAGCGGCCGCTCACGCGCCCGTGCAGCAGCCGGGAGAGCGCGCTGTGGACGTCGTCGATCGAGCGCTCCCGCTGGAACGCCTGCCAGTCGAGGGCGGCCACCAGGACCATTCCGACCAGCGCCGCCGCCGTCAGCGGGATGTCGATCTCCTCGCTCAGCTCGCCGGCCTCGACACCCCCGCGCAGTACGTCCTCCACGACCGCGACCGCCTGCTGACGGACCACCAGGAGGGTCTCGTTCCAGGCCCGGTTCGTCCGCCAGAGCTCGGCGACGTACAGCTGGGTGAAGGCCGGATAGCGGTCGATGAAGACCAGACCGGCCCGGATCATCGCGTCCAGCGCCTCGACCCGGCTTCCGCCCCGCTCCGCCGTGCCGTCGGCCGCGTCCCGCAGGGACGCGGTGAGCAGCCCGACGCCGTGCCGCAGCAGCTCCTCGAAGAGCTCGGTCTTGCTCTTGAAGTTGTAGTAGACCGTGCCCTTCGCGACGCCCGCGCGCTCCGCGATCTCGTCCACCGTCGTCGCCGAGAAGCCCTGCTCGGCGATGAGGGTGACGGCGGCCTCGTAGAGCTTCGCGCGCGTGGCCTGGCGTCTGGTGCTGCTGCTGTCCATGGGCTCGATTCTCACAGGTCCGGCGGGTGTCACAGGGACGGTCTCACAGGGACAGTTCGGGGTGGAGCCGGTCCAGGGTCCACACCTGCTTGCGCCGGGCGGAGACGGCGGTCAGCGCCAGCGCGCCCACCGTGAACGCGGTCAGCACGGCGACCGCCTGCCAGACCGGTCCGATCCCGCCGCCCGTGATCAGCCGCCGCAGCGCCTCGACCACGTAGCTCATCGGCAGGAAGGGGTGGATGGCGTTGAAGAAGCCCGGGCTGGTCTGGACGGGGTACGTGCCGCCCGCCGAGGTCAGCTGGAGCATCAGCACGGCGAGGACGAGGATCCGCCCCGCCGCCCCGAAGCGGGCGTTGAGCCACTGGATGATCGCGGCGAAGCAGCAGGTCACCAGGGCGAGGAAGCCGACCGTCCCGGCGGCCCTGGCCATCTCCAGGCCGAGCCCCCAGTGCAGGACGGACATCAGCGCCGCGACCTGGAGCAGCCCGATCGCCGCGACCGGCAGCCAGCCGGCCAGCGCGATGCGCCAGGCGGAGGCGCCGGCGGCGAGGGCGCGCCGGTTGAGCGGCTGGATCAGCATGTACGCCACCATCGCGCCGACCCAGAGGGAGAGCGGGATGAAGTAGGGGGCGAAACCGGTGCCGTAGTTGGGCGCCTTGTGCAGCGACTGGGAGGCGAGCTCGACCGGGTCGGCCATGACCTCGGTACGGCGGTCGCGGTCGTCCTTGTCGTAGTCCGGGATCTTGGTGACTCCGTCGCTGAGTCCGGTGGCCAGCTCGCCCGAACCGTCGACCAGCTTGTACAGCCCGCCGTCGAGGTCGCCTGCGCCCTTCTTGAGCTTGCCGACGCCGGTGTCGAGCCGGGTGGAGCCGGACTTCGCGGCGGTGAGGCCGGTGTGCAGCTCGTCGGCGCCCTTGGCGACCTTCTGGGCGCCGGTGTTGAGCTTGTTGATCTTCTTGACGGCGCCTTCGAGGTCCTCCTCGAGGTTCGGCGCGGCCTTGGCGAGGTCCTCGGCCTGCTTCTGCAGGGTGGCGAGCTGCCCGTCGAGCTTCTTCAGATCGCCGCTGTTGTCCTTGGTCAGCTCGTGCAGGTCGTCCGCGATCTTCGCCACGTCGTCGGCCGTCACCTTGGCCTCCTTGAGCGTCGGGCACGTCCGGGGGTTCGGCAGCGGGTTGTCCACGCACTCCTGACGGTGGAGCGCCTCGAGCTTGTCGTCGGCGACGTGCGCGGCGCTGCGGGCCACGGGGGCGCGCTTGACCAGGTCGTCCAGGTTGTGGCGGACGGCCTGGGTGGAGTCGGCCACCAGGCGGGCCGTGTCACCGATCGTCTTGCCGTTGTTCTTCAGATACGGGCGGAGCTTCGAGGCCTTGCCGTTGACCTTGTCGGCCAGGGCCTGGGTGCCGTCGGCGACCTGCCGGGCACCGGTCTCCAGATCGCCCGCGCCCTTGTCGAGCTTCTTCATGCCGGAGGCCAGGTCGCCGCTGCCCTTCTTGGCGTTCGTGAGCCCGTCGGCCAGGCTCTTGGAGCCCTTCTTCGCCCGGTCCGCGCCGTCCTTGAGCTGTCCGGCGCCCTTGGCGGCCTTCTCGGTCGCGTCGTGGATGTCGGAGAAGGAGATGAAGATCCGGTCCAGGAAGGAGCGGGAGGACTTGGTGGAGGCCGCGGTGCGGACCTCGGAGAACACCGTCCGGGAGATCTGCCCGACGATGTAGTTGTTGGCGTCGTTCGTACGGACCTTCAGCGCGCCCGTCTCGGGGGCGTCACCGGAGCTGGAGGCGATCCGGGTGCTGAAGTCGCCGGGCATGGTCAGCGAGAGGTAGTACGTGCCGTCCTCCACGCCCTCGCGGGCCTCGGCGTCGCTCACCTCGTGCCACTCGAAGACCTTGCTCTCGCGCAGGCCCTTGGTGATGTCCTCACCGGCGTTGATCTTCTTTCCGGCGGCCGTGGCGCCCCGGTCCTCGTTGACGAGCGCGACGGGTATCCGGTCGAGCCGGCTGTACGGGTCCCAGAAGGACCACAGGTACAGCGCGCCGTAGAGCAGCGGCAGCAGCAGGATCGCGACGAGCGCGGCCCGGGGCAGCTTCCCCCTGCCGAACCGCTTGAGCTCAAGCGCGGCCAGTTTCGGCGAGCGCATCGGCCGTCCCCTCCTCGTTGGTGTCTTCCTCGGCGGTGTCCGCGTCGGTGTCGTCCGCGTGTGCGTCTGCGTCCGCTGCGGCCGTGTCGTCCGCGGGTGCGTCTGCGTCCGCTGCGGCCGTGTCGTCCGTGTCGGCGGTGTCGTCCTCGGCGGTGGGGCCCGCCTCGGCCGCGCGGGGCGTCGTGGAGATCCGCAGGGCGTCCTCGGGCGCCTCGCTGCAGACGGCGAGGACGGTCGTGCCCGCGTCGGCGATCGACCGCAGCAGCGCCCAGGCCTCGGCCCGGTCCGCGTCCGGGAGCTTGAGATCCGCGTCGTCCAGGGCGAGCAGCCGGGGCCGCCCGATCAGCGCCAGAGCGACCGAGAGACGCAACGCCTCCAGTCGTTCCAGATCCCGTACGGACGTCCGACCGGCCTTCGGGAGCGCGTCCAGGTCGAGCCCGGCGGCTTCCAGGGCCTCCTCGATCCGGGCCTTGGTGGCGGCAGCCCTCTCGGCGGGCGGGCGGAGCAGGGCCCGGACGGAGCCGTCGTAGCGGCGCTGGAGCAGGGCGCGCTCGCGCAGGTGTTCGGCAACGGTGAAGGCCGGGTCGAGGTCGCTGACACCGGGCACCGGGCCCAGTGCGCTGATCCGCCGGACGGCGGCCATCTTGCGGGGCAGCCGGAAACCGGCGACCTCGGCGTGCCCCTCGTGCGGCTTCATCCGGCCGGTGAGCGCGAGCAGCAGGCAGGTGCGGCCCGAGCCGGACGGTCCCTCGATCGCGACCAGCGAGCCCGGCTCGGCCCGGAAGCCGACGTCGCGGAAGGCCCAGCCGCGCGGTCCCTTCAGCCCGAATCCGTCCGCGACGACGGCGGCGCCGTGCGGCTCCGCAGGGTTCGCTTCCACGGATCCCACCCCCACTCTCCCCGAATTGAACTGACCGGTCAGTGCAAAAACTTAGCGCTGAACCGCAGTTCAGGCAAAAGCCCAGGTCAGCGCGATTGTCAGTGGGGGCGTACACGATGGACACATACGGCCACAGTGCCGTCACACGACGACAGGAGGCTCGTCATGGTCAGCTCCTCCGCGGCAGCCGCGCCCCGGCGCCGCACCGGTACCTCCCATGCCGAAGGCCATGGGCAAGGCCGCCCCGCCCCCGCACCGGTCGGACCGCCGTCCGACGTCCATCCCGTCCTGCGCCGCACCTCGGCCCCGCCCGCCGCCCTCGACCTGCTCGCCAAGGCCCACGCCGGGCTCGACGAGGCGGCCACGTACGACGTGCCCAACGAGCGGTACGCCACCGCCCACCTCGCCGCCCTGCGCACCGCCGCGGCCGTCCTCGCCGCCCGGGGCAGGCCCGAGACCCATCCGCGCAAGCGGCAGCGCATACGCAGCACCTGGGAGGTGCTCCCCGAGATAGCGCCCGAACTCACCGAGTGGAGCGCCCTGTTCGCCTCGGGCGCCGAGCGGCGGGCGAGGGCGGAGGCGGGCATCGCCGGTGCGGCGAGCCGGCGCGACGCCGACGACCTGATCAGGGCCGCCGCGATGTTCCTGCGCCTGGTCGAGCGGAAGCTCGCGCTCCAGCCGGTGCTGCCCCGCCAGCCCGGTGCGGGCGAGGCCACGCAGTGATCGGCGCGCGGCGTCCGAGGCCATAGGGTAGGGGTGTTCGTACCTGTCACCGAGGAGTCAGCAGCCGTGTCGGACCCTTCCCCTGTCTTCGGTCGAGAGGCGTCGTCGCGCCCGTCGCGCGCCTCCCTTCGCACCGCCGTCGTCTGGGACGTCCTCAAAGACGCCCTCGACCGTCGGGCCGAGGCGAGCGGCAAGGACAGCCTCGACGTCCTCGACACCGGCGGCGGCTCCGGCAACTTCGCCGTGCCGGTGGCCCGCCTCGGCCACCGGGTCACGGTCGTCGACCCCAGCCCCAACGCCCTGTTCGCGCTGGAGCGCCGCGTCGCCGAGGCCGGCGTGGCCGACCGGGTGGAAGGCGTCCAGGGCGACATCCACGGCCTGTTCGACGTCGTCGGGCGCGAGGGCTACGACGTGGTGCTCTGTCACGGCGTCCTGGAGTACGTCGACGACCCGGCCGAGGGGGTACGCAACGCGGTCGCCGCACTGCGCTCCGGCGGCGCGCTCAGCCTGCTCGCCGCGGGCGTCGGCGGCGCCGTCCTCGCCCGCGCCCTCGCCGGTCACTTCACCGAGGCCCGCACCGCCCTGAGCGACCCGGCGGGCCGCTGGGGCGACGGCGACCCGGTGCCCCGGCGCTTCACCGCGGACCAGCTCACCGAGCTGGCCGACCAGGCCGGTCTGGACGTCGGCGCCGTGCACGGCGTCCGGGTCTTCGCCGACCTGGTCCCCGGGGTCCTGGTCGACACCGAGCCCGGCGCCGCGGAGGCCCTGCTCAAGCTGGAGGCGGCCGCCGCCGAGCTGCCGTCGTTCCACGCCATCGCCACCCAGCTGCACGTCCTGGGCGACAAGCGCGCCTGACGTCCGCCCGGCGGTGCGTGCCCGCCGGGGCCCCGGCGGGCACGCACCGTGCTGATCAGCGACGCAGCCGCACATGGAGTACGCCACAGACCCCCCGGTCGAAGGCTTCGCCCCGTATGATCGGGGGACACCATCCGGCATGACAGGAAGGACGCTGGGGAATCAACGCCTCAGCAACCGAACCGCATGGCGGCCCGGAATGGCGATTAGGCGTTGAGGGCGGGTTTCACGGGGGCGATTCCCTGCCTATCCTGAAAGGGCCGCAAACCGGTCGCCCCCGCGACCGACGACTAGGAGGACTCCGTGCCGCTCTCGGAGCACGAGCAGCGAATGCTCGAGCAGATGGAGCGAGCGCTGTACGCCGAAGATCCCAAGTTCGCGACAGCGCTCGAGGGAAGCGGACTGCGTACGTACACCCGGCGACGGGTCTACCAGGCAGTCGCCGGCTTCCTGGTGGGTATCGCGCTCCTCATGGCCGGAATGGTCGCTCAGCAGATCTGGATCAGCGTGGTGGGGTTCCTCGTCATGCTGGGCTGCGCGGTCCTGGCGGTCACCGGATGGCGTAAGGCGCCCAAGCCGGGCGAACAGCAGGCTGCGGCGGGTGGGACGGCCGGCGGCCGTCAGCCCCGACAAGCGCGTCAGCGTCGCTCGATGATGAACCGGATCGAAGAACGGTGGCAGCGTCGCCGCGACGAACAGGGCGGCGGCCACTGACGGCCCCCTAGCGGGGGCGCGCCCCCTATACGACCCCGAGCCCCGTAGGCCGGCACCTCCCAGGTGCCCGAGCCTCGCGGGGCTCGTCGCATTGCCGGGGCCGTTGGGCCTTCGTCCGCCGGGGCTGCGGCCCCCTTCCCCCGGTAGTGGGCGATCGTCCCGCAGGCGGGACGGGTGGGTAGCACGGGACGGCGCCCTCGCGGGCGCTTCCGCCCCTGGGCCCCAGCACCACGAGGGCCTCGCATGCCGCGGGGCTCCGCCCGCGCCCCGACACCGGCGCCCGAGGTGCAAGGCCCTCCCGAGGGAGACGGGCAATGGCCGCCCACCGGTACGCGGGCGCAGTCCCGCCACGCCGGCCTCCAGCGCCCGGAGGAGGCCGGCGCGACCGGCCGCCCGGGGCCCTTGGGACCGTCCCCGAGATCCGGCAGGCCGTCAGCCCCGCTGGCGGGAGACCCGTCGGAACGCCGCCGTCGCACGGGCGGTCACGTCGCCGCGCCACGCCGACCAGCGGTCCGTCGCCGCCGACCAGCGCGCCGAGGCCGCCCACAGCACGCGGACGTTCGAGCGCGGCGCGAGCAGCGCCCGCAGCCTGGACCGGCGGCCCGACACCGCGTGGAAGCCGGCCCTGACCAGGGCGACCTCCTCCGCCAGGCCCGTCGCCGGGCGCGGCTGCGGGGCATAGAGCACCTGCTCCACCGCGCGCGCGACCCGGTGGACCGCGTTCGCCGGCTCGCCCTCCAAGGTGCCCAGGCGGACGATCCGCGCCGCCGCCTTCCGGGGCGTCATCGACTCGTTCGGCACCACCCCGTGGTCCCAGGCCGTGTCGTTGATCTCCCGCCAGACCGCCAGCGTCCGGGCCGACGCGTCCTCGGCGGTACGGCCCATGGAGCCGAGCCGCAGAGTCCGTACCCGCGTACGCCACAACAGAGGCGACAGCGCCAGCAGAATCACCAGCGCCACACCCAGGCACCACAGGAGCACCTTCAGGGGATCCACGCCGCCGCCGTCGGAGGCGTCACCCGCCGCCGCCGTGTCGGGGCCGCACTCGCCCAGGCGGCGCAGCTGCGCCGGGCAGCTGTCCGAGGCGCTCGGCGTCACCGACGGCAGCGCGGAGGCGCCGGCTTCCGGCTGAGCCGATCGGGTCGGCGTGCCCGTCGGGGCCTGTTGCCGGGTGTACTCCGGCGTGGAGCCGCGCGTCGGCGTCGGCTCGAACCGGACCCACCCCGCCCCCTCGAAGTACAGCTCCGGCCAGGCGTGCGCGTCCCGTATGCCCACCGACATGGTGCCGTCGGACTGCGCGGAGCCCGGCATGAAACCGACGGCGACCCGGGCCGGGATGCCCAGCACCCGGGCCATCGCCGCCATCGAGAAGGAGAAGTGGACGCAGAAGCCCTCCTTCTGCTTCAGGAAGCGGGAGATCGCCTGTACTCCCGTCCCCGATTCGACGTCGACGTCGTAGCGGAAACCGCCGTCGAGGGTGAACCAGTCCTGAAGCTTGACGGCCCGCTCGTAGTCGTTGTGCGCGCCGCTGGTGACCGCCAGCGCCGTCGACCTCACATCGGCCGGCAGCGAGCCGGGGACCCGGGTGTACTCCGACAGGAGCTTGGCCGGCGGCGGCGAGGCCGCGGCCAGCTGCCCGGCCGTCGGCTGCAGGTCCAGGCTCGTCACCGTGTACCGCGCGCCCCGGGTGGTCTGCCGGTCGTCGCCGACGAGCATCCGCCCGGCCGGCTCGTACCGCCAGCGGCCGTCGATGTCGACCTTGGCCGCCGGGTAGGGCATCGGCAGCCACTTCTGCTCGTACGTCGTGGAGGCCACGAAGTTGCCCGTCACCTCGGTCGAACGGACCTCGTCGCTGAGCCCGTCCGGCCGCGGCAGCCGGTCCGGCACGTCCTCGATCGGGCGGACCGAGGACTTCCAGGAGGTGCCGTCGAACTGGTCGAGCGCCACCAGCCGCAGATACATGCCGTTGACGTCGGGCGCGTTGGTCCGGTAGCGGAGCACCTCGCGGTCCTCGGGCTGCCGGAGGTTGTCCTGGAGCGAGACCAGCGGGTTGACCGCCGAGATGGTGCCGCCCTTGCCACCCGTGCCCGGGCCTTCGCCCGGACCGTCGAACAGTCCGCCGCTGAGCGCGGGCAAGGCCGCCGGCACCACCAGCGCGATGCCCATGGCGAGCACACCGATCCGCCGGCCGGTCCGCACCGGGGCGAGGGCCTGCCCGCTGTCGGCGCCCCGGGCTCCCGTGCGCGGCGCGCCGCCGAACACCCGCCCCCACTGGGAGAGCCGGTCACGCCCCTCCGACAGCAGGAGCAGCAGATAGCCGGAGGCCGCCAGCAGGAACCACAGCCAGCTCGCGCCGCCGTCGGAGAGCCCCGCGGCCACCGAGTACAGCGCGAGGAGCGGCAGGCCGGAGGCGGCGGCGCTGCGGAAGGTCACCGCGAGCGTGTCCACCAGCAGGCCGATCACGAGCACGCCACCGACCACCATCAGCCGGATGCCCTCGGTGTCCGGCGCCGGGATGGCGTACCGGCCGATGTCGGCGGCCCCCGCCTCGAACAGCGCGGCGAAGTGCGCGAAGGCCTGCGGCCCGGGCAGGAAGCCGAGCAGCGCGTGCCCGGAGGCGAAGACCAGGGTCACCGCCAGCAGAGTCACGACGGCCTGGGCCGCGACCGTCAGCGGCCTGGCCAGCGGCACCCGCCGGGTGAACACACCGACTCCGCTCTGCACCGCGAGCAGGATCGCCGCCGTGAAGATCCATGTCACCGGCCTCACCAGCGGAAGCATCGCGCTCGCCGCCATCAGCGTGGCGGCGTACGAGCCGAGCGTCAGGCGCCCGCGACCGCTCATGACCGTCCTCCCAAGGTGTCGCCCGCGGGGCTGTCCACCGGCATTCCGCCGGCCTGTCGCCACAGGTCGGCGAGCCGTGCCCCCGGGGGCACGGCCAGCGCCGTCCAGCCGGCCTCACGCAGCTGCCTCAGCCGCTCGTCGACCGTCCCGCTCACCGCGCCGCCGGTCAGCCAGCTGTCGCTGTCCAGGACGAACGCGACGGCCGCGCCGCTGCGCTGCCGCATACGGGCGGCCAGGGCGGCCTGTTCCTCGTCGATGTCGCCGACGAACGCGATCAGCAGACCTTCGTTGCCTCCGCGCAGCACGTCGTACGCGCGCGAGAGACCGGCCCCGTCGGAGTGGTCGACGACGGCGAGGGTGTCCATCATCAGACCGGCCGCCGCGGCCGAGTCCTGGGACGAACCGGCGAAGCCCTCGGCGCCCTCGCCCGGCACCGCGCTGCCGGTGTCGGTGAGCAGCCGCACCGCGTAGCCCCGTTCCAGCATGTGCCCCAGGGCCGAGGCGGCGCCCGAGACGGCCCACTCGAAGGCCGAGTCGGGGCCGGCGCCCTGGAAGGCGATCCGGCGGGTGTCGAGCAGCACCGTGCAGCGGGCCCGCTGCGGTTGCTCCTCCCGACGGACCATCAATTCGCCGTAGCGGGCGGTGGAGCGCCAGTGGACCCGGCGCAGGTCGTCGCCGTGGCGGTAGGCGCGGGGGATGATGTCGTCGTCCCCGGCCAGCGCCAGCGAGCGCTGCCGTCCGTCGCCGTACCCGGACGCCTCGCCGGCCAGTTTCACCGGCGGCAGCGGTTCGGTCCGGGGGACGACGGTGAGGGTGTCGTACGCGCTGAAGGAGCGGGTCAGCTCGCACATGCCGAAGGGGTCGCTCAGCCGGAGCTGGAGCGGGCCGAGCGGGAACCGGCCGCGCAGGTCCGAGCGGACCCGGTACGACACCTCGCGCCGTCCGCCCGCCTCGACCCGGTCCAGGACGAACCGGGGCCGCGGCCCGAGCATGTACGGGACGTGGTCCTGGAGCATCAGCAGCCCGGTGGGCAGCCGCGAGACGTTCTCCATGCGCAGATGGACCCGGGCCTCGGAGCCGACGGTCACCCGGTGCGGGGCGAGCCGTCGGCTGCCGGCGACCTGATAGCGGGTGCGGTACAGAGCGGCGGCGCAGACCAGCGGCAGCGCGGCGAGCAGCAGCCCGACGCGCAGCAGATCGCCCTGTCCGAGTACGTAGGCGCAGACGGCGGCGGCGACACCGGCGGCGAGGAAGGAGCGGCCGCGGGTGGTGAGCCCGCTCAGGGCGGCCCGTGGACCGCCCCGCTCGTCGCCCGGCCGGCCGCCCCGGTCGCCACCCCGCTGCCCCTCCGGTGCGGCAGCGGTCGTCATCACAGCTGCCGGATGCCGGGCTGCTGCTGGCCGTAGAGCGGGCCGGCGGGCGGTGCGACGGGCGGCGGTGCGACGGGCGGCGCCGCGGTGGGCACGGGCGTGCGCTGGAGGATGTCCAGGACGACCTGCTCGGACGTCCGCCGGTTGAGCTGGGCCTGCGCGGTGGGCATGAGCCGGTGGGCGAGGACGGGCACGGCCAGCGCCTGGAGGTCGTCGGGCAGGACGTACTCCCGGCCGCTGAGCGCGGCGGACGCCTTGGCGGCGCGGAGCAGATGGAGTGTCGCGCGCGGGGACGCGCCGAGTCTCAGATCCGGATGGGTACGGGTCGCGGCGACGATGTCGACGGCGTACCGGCGGACGGTGTCGGCGACGTGGACCCCGCGCACCGCGTCGATCAGCTTCACGATGTCGTGGGCGTGCGCGACGGGCTGGAGGTCGTCCAGCGGGGAGACCGAGCCGTGCACGTCCAGCATCTGGAGTTCGGCCTCGGGGCTTGGGTAGCCGATCGAGACGCGGGCCATGAAGCGGTCGCGCTGGGCCTCGGGGAGGGGGTAGGTGCCCTCCATCTCCACCGGGTTCTGGGTGGCGACCACCATGAACGGGCTCGGCAGCTCGTAGGTGTGCCCGTCGACCGTGACCTGCCGCTCCTCCATGGACTCCAGGAGGGCGGACTGGGTTTTCGGCGAGGCCCGGTTGATCTCGTCGCCGATCACGATCTGGGCGAAGATCGCGCCCGGCTTGAACTCGAAGTCACGCCGCTGCTGGTCGAAGATCGACACACCCGTGATGTCCGACGGCAGCAGGTCGGGCGTGAACTGGATACGGCGCACCGAACAGTCGATGGACCGCGCCAGCGTCTTGGCCAGCATCGTCTTGCCGACGCCGGGGACATCCTCGATCAGAAGATGTCCCTCGGCGAGCAGCACGGTCAGCGAAAGCCGTACGACCTCAGGCTTGCCCTCGATCACACCCTCCACCGACCTGCGGACACGCTCCGCTGTGGTGGTCAGATCTGTGAGGCTCGCTCGATCGTCATAGGTCGTCACCCGGCCCTCCTCGGCCCGCTCCAGGGCCGATGCGCGGCCCCACCCCGAAACACGTACACCCGTCCCGGAGGGTTTCCGAAAGGTGTCACGCGAGCATTGTTGTTGCCTGTGGCGCCCGGTGTCACTTGCCTGTGGACAAGCGCGGACGTTATGCCGGGGTTTGCCGGATTAAGCGGGGTCGATCTCGCGAAGAAGACCGGTCGTGACGTCGAAGACGAAGCCCCGGACGTCGTCGGTGTGCAGCAGGAACGGCGAGGTCCGCACCCGCTGCATCGACTGCCGGACGTCCTGTTCGACGTCACGGAACGACTCGACGGCCCAGGCCGGCCGCTGCCCGACCTCCATCTCCAGGTCGTGCCGGAACTCCTCCGTCAGCGACTCCAGACCGCAGCCCGTGTGGTGGATCAGCACCACGCTGCGCGTGCCCAGCGCGCGCTGGCTGATCGTGAGCGAGCGGATCACGTCGTCGGTGACCACGCCGCCGGCGTTGCGGATGGTGTGGCAGTCGCCCAGCTGGAGGCCCAGCGCGGCGTGCAGGTCGAGTCGGGCGTCCATACAGGCGACGACGGCGACGTTCAGGACGGGCCGTGCGTCCATGCCCGGGTCGGTGAAGCGGGCGGCGTATCGCTCGTTGGCCTCGACGAGACGGTCCGTGACCGTGCCGCCGGTGCGAATCGCGTCGGCAGAAGTGTGCGCAGAGGTCGACATGGCATCGACGGTAATGGTCACCGGGCGGCCCGGCCCGCTGTGAGACGGGACAAAAAGCGTCAATGAACCTTGTTGTGAGGTAACCCACAGGAGTGGGAAGACCGGCCCGTACGGGTGACTCGTCCGGATCGCCCCGCTCTCTCCGGTCGTCCGCGCGACGCGCCAGCCGGTTGATTGACCGGCGGGGCCCGTGGACTAAAGTGGCGCGAAGTTCACGGAGACATTGAGCGATTTCAGCAGTTTCTCCCCCGCGTGTGCGGCGGTAGGGCCCGGTGACCCGGTGACACGTCCCGGCCGCGCCGGATCTGAGAGGGCGCATTGAGCAACGACCGACACGTCCCGGTGATGCTCCAGCGGTGCCTGGACATGTTGGCCCCGGCCCTGGAACGCCCCGGTGCGGTGGTCGTCGACTGCACCCTCGGCCTGGGCGGCCACAGCGAAGCCCTGCTCCGGCGGTTCCCCGAGGCGCGGCTCGTCGCCCTCGACCGGGACAAGGAGGCGCTGCGGCTCTCCGGCGAGCGCCTCGCCCCGTACGGGGAGCGCGCCACCCTCGTGCACGCCGTGTACGACGAGCTGCCCGAGGTCCTCGACCGGCTCGGCGTCCCCAAGGCGGACGGCATCCTCTTCGACCTGGGCGTCTCCTCCATGCAACTCGACGAGGCCGACCGCGGCTTCGCCTACGCGCAGGACGCCCCGCTCGACATGCGGATGGACCAGACGACCGGGGTCAGCGCCGCGGAGGTCCTCAACACCTACCCGGCGGGCGAGCTGGTCCGCATCCTGCGGGCGTACGGCGAGGAGAAGCAGGCCAAGCGGATCGTCTCCGCGATCGTGCGCGAGCGCGAGAAGGAGCCGTTCACCAACAGCGCCCGGCTGGTCGAGCTGATCCGCGACTCCCTCCCGCAGGCGGCCAAGCGCACCGGCGGCAACCCGGCCAAGCGCACCTTCCAGGCCCTGCGCATCGAGGTCAACGGCGAGCTGACGGTCCTGGAGCGGGCGATCCCGGCGGCCGTGAAGGCGCTCGCGGTCGGCGGCCGGATCGCCGTCCTGTCGTACCACTCGCTGGAGGACCGGCTGGTCAAGCAGGTCTTCGCGGCGGGCGCGGCGACCACGGCCCCGCCCGGCCTGCCCGTCGTCCCCGAGCGCTACCAGCCCCGCCTCAAGCTCCTCACCCGCGGCGCCGAACTCCCCACCGAGGAGGAGATCGCCGAGAACCGCCGCGCGGCCCCCGCCCGGCTCAGGGGGGCGGAGCGCATCCGGGAGGACGAGCGGTGAGCGAGGCACGCCAGGCGAACGAAGGCGAGCGGACGTGACACAGAAGGGGCCGCTCAAAGGGCGGGCCGCGAGGCTCGGACGGTTCATGCCGTCGGGGCCCAGCACCGCCGCCCGTACCCCCTTCGTCCTGCTCGTCGTGCTCCTGCTCGGCGGCGGCCTCATCACGCTGCTGCTCCTGAACTCCTCCCTCAACCAGGGCTCCTTCAAGCTCAGCGAGCTGAAGAAGAAGACCACCGAGCTGACCGACGAGGAGCAGGCCCTCCAGCGCGACGTGGACGACTACTCCGCGCCCGACGCCCTGGAGCGGCGGGCCCGCGAGCTCGGCATGGTCCCGGGCGGCAGCCCCGCCTTCCTGGACCCGGACGGCACGGTCCGGGGCAAGCCCTCGAAGGCGTCCGCGCCGCAGCAGCCCGACCCGGCCCCCGCCGCCCCCGTGACGCCTCCCGACGCGACGGGCTCCCCGCTGCCCGGGGGGTCCGCTCCCGCGTCCCCGGGGCCCACCCCGGTGGACCCGCCCTGGAGCACCGTGGAGACGACCCCCGCCACGCCGACGACGACCGCGCCCGCCCCGACGACCTCCGGCAGGTGACCGAAGTGCCCTCCAAGGAGCCCCCGCGCCGCCGCGTCCCCGGCCCCGCCCGGCCCGCGCGCCCCCGACCCGCCGCGGGCCGCCCGGCAGGTCCCGCCGCGCGCCGCACCTCCCGGCCCCCCGCCCGGCCCACGCCGCGCACCATCCGGCTCGGCAGCCCCAAGCCGCGGCTGCGGCTCGTCTCCCTCGGCCTGACCCTCGTCATGCTGGCGTTCGTCGTCCGGCTGCTCCAGGTGCAAGCCGTCGACGCCAGCGCGTACGCCGCCAAGGCGGAGAAGCACCGCTATCAGGAGTACACGCTCTCGGCGGACCGGGGCGAGATCACCGACCGCGCCGGGATCGCGCTGGCGGCCAGCGTCGACGCGTACGACATCACCGCCGACCCCAAGCTCTTCACCCCCGAGGAGTCCAGGCTCCGCGACGCCCCGGAGCAGGCCGCCGCGCTCCTCGCGCCGCTCCTCGGCAAGGAACCCGCCGAGATCGCCAAGAAGCTCCGCACGCCCAAGTCCCGCTACACCCTGCTCGCCCGCAAGCAGACTCCGCAGGTCTGGAAGCAGATCAAGGACCTCAAGAAGGTCTACGAGAAGAAGGCCAAGCCGGCCGAGGGCGGCAACGGCGTCAATCTGCTCGGCGGCATCCTCAGCGAGCCCAGCACCAAGCGCGTCTACCCCAACGGTGAACTCGCCGCCGGGATACTGGGCTACGTGAACGCCGAGGGCCGTGGCGCCGGCGGCCTGGAGTCCATGCTCGACAAGGAGCTGGCGGGCCAGGACGGAAAGATCAGGTTCGCCCAGTCCGGCGGGCGCCGGGTGCCCACCGCGGGCTCCCAGGGCACCCCGGCCGTGCCCGGCTCCGACATCGAGCTGACCATCGACCGGGACATCCAGTGGGCCGCCCAGCGGGCCATCACCGAACAGGTGGCGAAGTCCAAGGCCGACCGCGGCTACGTCATCGTGCAGAACACCAGGACCGGCGAGGTCCTGGCGATGGCCAACGCCCCCGGCTTCGATCCCAACGACCTGTCCGAGGCCAACGCCGCCGCCATGGGCAACGCGGCCCTCCAGGACGCCTTCGAGCCCGGCTCCACCAGCAAGGTGATGTCGATGGCCGCCGTCCTGGAGGAGGGCGCGGCGACCCCCGGCACCCATGTCACCGTCCCCAACCGGCTGCACCGCGGCGACCGGCTCTTCAAGGACGACGTCAACCACCCGACCTGGTACCTCACGCTCAACGGCGTCCTCGCCAAGTCCAGCAACATCGGGACGATCCTGGCCACCGGCCAGCTCGGCCGCACCCAGGCCGAGGCCAACCAGGTCCTCTACTCGTACCTGCGCAAGTTCGGCGTCGGCAGCCCCACCGGACTCGGCTACCCGGGCGAGACCCCGGGCATCCTCGCCAAGCCCCGGGACTGGTCGACCTCGCAGCAGTACACGATCCCGTTCGGCCAGGGCCTGTCGATCAACGCCATGCAGGCCGCCTCGGTCTACTCGACCATCGCCAACGGAGGCGTACGGATCGAGCCGACCCTGATCCGCGGCACCAAGGGGCCGGACGGGCGGTTCACCCCGGCGCCCGCGCCGAAGCAGACCCGGGTGGTCAGCGAGAAGACCGCCAGGACGCTGGCGCAGATGCTGGAGTCCGTGGTCGGCGACGAGGAGGGCACCGGAACCAAGGCCCGTATCCCCGGCTACCGCGTCGCGGGCAAGACCGGAACCGCCAACCGCGTCGACCCCGAACTCGGCCGCTACAAGGGCTACACCGCCTCCTTCGCGGGCTTCGCGCCCGCCGACGACCCGCAGATCACCGTCTACTGCGCCATCCAGAACCCCACCAAGGGCAACTACTTCGGCGGCCAGATCTGCGGCCCCATCTACAAGAAGGTCATGGAGTTCGCCCTCAAGACCCTCCATGTCGCTCCGACGGGCAGCCAGCCCGCCCGGATGCCGGTGACCTTCCAGGCCAGTGAGTGACACTTTCGGGAGCACCAGTGACAACGATCACCCCCGATTCCGGGAACCGGAAATCGAACTCCGACGACGCCCGGGCCTCATTTAGCCCCGCGGCCGGTACGCCCGGTACGCTCACCGCCGTGCCACACGCTGATCAGTACCGAACCGCCCCGCCCCGGCCGGAGCAGGCCCGCCCGACACCCCTGGGCGACCTGGCCGCCCGGCTCGGCATCGAGACTCCCGGTACCGGGGACGTCACGGGGATCACCCACGACTCACGGGCGGTGCGCCCCGGGGACGTGTACGCGGCCCTGCCCGGCGCCAGGCTCCACGGCGCCGACTTCGCCGCCCAGGCCGCCGGACTCGGCGCCGCCGCGATCCTCACCGACCCGTCCGGAGCCGAACGCGCCGCCGCGACCGGTCTGCCGGTCCTGGTCGTCGACGACCCGCGCGGACGCATGGGCGAGCTCGCCGCCGAGATCTACGGCCGACCGGGCGCCGACCTGCTCCAGATCGGCATCACCGGCACCTCGGGCAAGACCACCACGGCCTACCTCGTCGAGGGCGGGCTGCGCGCGACCGGACGCAAGACCGGCCTCATCGGCACGGTCGAGATGCGGATCGGCGACGAGCGCATCAAATCGGAACGTACGACCCCGGAAGCCACCGACCTGCAGGCCCTGTTCGCCGTCATGCGCGAGCGCGGGGTCGAGTCGGTCGCCATGGAGGTCTCCAGCCACGCCCTCGTGCTCGGCCGGGTCGACGGCTGCGTCTTCGACGTCGCCGTCTTCAACAACCTCAGCCCGGAGCACATGGAGTTCCACTCCGACATGGAGGACTACTTCGGGGCCAAGGCGCGGCTGTTCACCCCGGAGCGCAGCAACCAGGGCGTCGTGAACTACGACGACCCCTACGGCCGCAGGCTCGCCAAGGAGGCCTCCGTCCCGGTCGTCACCTTCTCCGCCGAGGGCGACCCGGACGCCGACTGGCGCGCCGAGGATGTCGAGATCGGTTCCCACGGCTCGACGTTCACCGTCGTCGGCCCGCAGGGCGAGCGCGTCTCCGCCACCGCCCCGCTGCCCGGCCCGTTCAACGTCGCCAACACCCTCGCCGCGATCGTCACCCTCGCCGTCGCCGGGCTCGACCCGCAGACCGCCGCCGACGGCGTCGCCGCCGTCCCCGGCGTCCCCGGCCGTCTCGAGCGGGTCGACGCCGGCCAGCCGTACCTCGCGGTCGTCGACTACGCGCACAAGACGGACGCCGTCGAATCGGTCCTGCGCTCCCTGCGCAAGGTCACCGAGGGCAGCCTCCACATCGTGCTCGGCTGCGGCGGCGACCGGGACACCACCAAGCGCGGCCCGATGGGCGCCGCCGCGGCGCGCCTCGCCGACACCGCCGTACTGACCTCCGACAACCCCCGCTCCGAGGACCCCCTCGCCATCCTCGCCGCGATGCTGGCGGGCGCCGCGGAGGTGCCGGCCCACGAACGCGGCGAGGTCGCCGTCTTCGAGGACCGGGCCGCCGCCATCGCCGCGGCCGTCGCCCGCGCGCGGCCCGGCGACACCGTCCTGATCGCGGGCAAGGGCCACGAGCAGGGCCAGGACATCGCAGGAGTGGTCCGCCCCTTCGACGACCGCCAGGTCCTGCGCGAAGCGATTGAACGCAGCCTCAAGAACAGTCAGGGATAAGTTGTGATCGCCCTCTCCCTCGCCGAGATCGCAGACATCGTCGGCGGGCAGTCGTACGACATACCGGATCCGGCCGTGCTGGTCACCGGTCCCGTCGTCATCGACTCCCGCGAGGTGAAGACCGGCAGCCTCTTCGCCGCCTTCGCGGGCGAGCGCGTCGACGGCCACGACTACGCCGAGCGCGCCGTCGAGGCGGGCGCGGCCGCCGTGTTGGCCACCCGACCCGTCGGCGTCCCGGCCATCGTCGTGGACGACGTCCAGACGGCGCTCGGAGCCCTCGCCCGCACCGTCGTCGAACGCCTCGGCACCGACGTCGTGGCGCTCACCGGCTCCGCGGGCAAGACCTCCACCAAGGACCTGATCGCCCAGGTCCTGGAGCGCCACGGCCCCACCGTGTGGACGCCCGGCTCGCTCAACAACGAGATCGGGCTGCCGCTGACCGCGCTGCGGGCCGGTGACGAGACCCAGCACCTGGTCCTCGAGATGGGCGCCCGCGGGATCGGCCACATCCGCTACCTCACCGAACTGACCCCGCCGCGCATCGGAGTCGTCCTCAACGTGGGCAGCGCCCACATCGGCGAGTTCGGCGGCCGGGAGCAGATCGCCCAGGCCAAGGGCGAGCTCGTCGAGGCGCTTCCCCCGGCCGACAAGGGGGGCGTGGCGATCCTCAACGCCGACGACCCGCTCGTGCGGGCCATGGCCTCGCGCACCCGGGCGCGCGTGACGCTCTTCGGAGAGGCACGCGAATCCGACGTACGTGCCGAGAATGTCCGGCTCACAGAGAACGGACAGCCCTCTTTCAGTCTTCACACACCCACCGGGTGCAGTGACGTGACCTTGCGCCTGTACGGTGAGCACCACGTGTCGAACGCGCTCGCCGCGGCCGCCGTCGCCCATGAGCTGGGCATGCCCGTCGAGGAGATCGCCACCGCGCTCTCCGAGGCAGGCACCCTGTCGCGCTGGCGCATGGAGGTCACCGAGCGTCCGGACGGCGTGACGATCGTCAACGACGCCTACAACGCGAACCCCGAGTCCATGCGAGCCGCTCTGCGCGCGCTCGCGGCCATGGGCAGGGCCGCACAGGTCCAGGGGGGCCGCACGTGGGCGGTGCTCGGCAAGATGGCCGAGCTCGGTGACGCATCGCTCGCCGAGCACGACGCGGTCGGACGGCTCGCCGTCCGGCTCAACGTCAGCAAGCTCGTCGCGGTCGGGGACAGGGAAGCGTCCTGGCTGCAACTGGGCGCATATAACGAGGGTTCGTGGGGTGAGGAGTCGGTGCACGTGTCCGACGCGCAGGCGGCGGTCGACCTGTTGCGCAGTGAGCTGCGCCCGGGAGACGTCGTGCTGGTGAAGGCTTCGAGGTCGGTCGGTCTCGAACAGGTCGCCCTGGCACTGCTCGACTCCGAGGGCGAGGTTGCCGGCCGATGAGGCAGATCCTCTTCGCGGGGGCCATCGGGCTCTTCCTGACCCTGATCGGCACCCCGCTGCTCATCAAGCTGCTCGCCCGCAAGGGTTATGGCCAGTTCATCCGCGACGACGGCCCCCGCGGCCACGCGGGCAAGAAGGGCACGCCCACCATGGGCGGCATCTCCTTCATCCTGGCCACGCTCATCGCGTACGCGCTCGCCAAGGTCATCACCGGTGAGGACCCGACGTACTCGGGTGTACTGGTGCTCTTCCTGATGGCCGGCATGGGTCTGGTCGGCTTCCTCGACGACTACATCAAGATCGTCAAGCAGCGCTCGCTGGGTCTGCGGGCCAAGGCGAAGATGGCCGGCCAGCTGATCGTCGGCATCGCCTTCGCGGTGCTCTCGCTGCAGTTCGCCGACCTGCGCGGGCTGACCCCGGCCTCGACGAAGCTCTCCTTCATCGCCGACTTCGGCTGGTCCATCGGGCCGGTGCTGTTCGTGGTCTGGGCGCTCTTCATGATCCTGGCCATGTCCAACGGCGTGAACCTGACGGACGGTCTGGACGGCCTGGCCACCGGCGCGTCGGTGATGGTCTTCGGCGCGTACACCTTCATCGGTCTGTGGCAGTTCCAGGAGTCCTGCGCCAACGCGATGGACCTGACGAACCCCAACGCCTGCTTCGAGGTGCGCGATCCGCTCGACCTCGCGGTCGTCGCCTCCGCGCTGATGGGCGCCTGCTTCGGCTTCCTGTGGTGGAACACCTCGCCCGCCAAGATCTTCATGGGTGACACCGGTTCGCTGGCCCTCGGCGGCGCGCTCGCCGGTCTCGCCATCTGCTCCCGTACGGAGCTGCTGATCGCCCTGCTCGGCGGTCTGTTCGTGCTGATCACCATGTCCGTGGTCATCCAGGTCGGTTCGTTCAAGATGACCGGCAAGCGGGTCTTCCGGATGGCACCGCTCCAGCACCACTTCGAACTCAAGGGTTGGTCCGAAGTCCTTGTGGTGGTCCGCTTCTGGATCATCCAGGGCATGTGCGTGATCGTCGGCCTCGGCCTCTTCTACGCGGGATGGGCATCAGAGAAGTGAGCACGGATCAGCAGGCTGCCGACTGGCAGGGCAGGCACGTCACCGTCGCGGGTCTGGGCGTCAGCGGGATCCCCGCCGCCCGGGTCCTGCACGGCCTCGGCGCGGTCGTGACCGTCGTCAACGACGGTGACGACGAGCGCTCCCGGGCGCAGGCGGCCGAACTGGAGGCCGAGGGGATCACCGTCCGCCTCGGCGACGGTGCGACGCTGCCCGAAGGCACCGAGCTGATCGTCACCACGCCCGGCTGGCGGCCCGACAAGCCCCTCTTCGCTGCCGCCGCCGAGGCGGGCGTGGAGGTCTGGGGCGACGTCGAGCTGGCCTGGCGGCTCCGGGGCCCCGGAGCCGCTCCCTGGCTCGCGGTCACCGGCACCAACGGCAAGACCACGACCGTACGGATGCTCGCCTCGATCCTGGAGGCGGCCGGTCTGCGGACCGCCGCCGTCGGCAACATCGGCGTCTCGCTCCTCGACGCCGTCCTCGGCGACGAGACGTACGACGTGCTCGCCGTCGAACTCTCCAGCTACCAGCTCCACTGGGCGCCCTCGCTGCGCGCCCACTCGGCGGTGGTGCTCAACCTGGCGCCCGACCACCTCGACTGGCACGGCTCCATGGAGGCGTACGCCGCCGACAAGGGCCGGATCTACGAGGGCAACACCGTCGCCTGCGTCTACAACGTCGCCGACAAAGCCACCGAGGACCTGGTGCGCGAGGCCGACGTCGAGGAGGGCTGCCGGGCGATCGGCTTCACCCTCTCCACCCCCGGCCCCTCCCAGCTCGGCGTCGTCGAGGGCATCCTGGTCGACCGCGCCTTCGTCGAGAACCGGCAGAAGCAGGCCCAGGAGCTGGCGGAGGTGGCCGACGTCCAGCCCCCGGCGCCCCACAACGTCGCCAACGCGCTCGCCGCGGCCGCCCTGGCCCGCGCCTTCGGCGTCGAGCCCAAGGCCGTACGGGACGGACTGCGAGCCTTCCGGCCCGACCCGCACCGCATCGAACTGGTCGAGGACGTCGACGGCGTCGTGTACGTCGACGACTCCAAGGCCACCAACACGCACGCGGCGGAAGCCTCCTTGGCCGCCTACGACCCGATCGTCTGGATCGCCGGCGGACTCGCCAAGGGCGCGACCTTCGACGAACTGGTCCAGAAGTCGGCCGAGCGCCTGCGCGGGGTCGTGCTCATCGGCGCCGACCGCGCCCTGATCCGCGAAGCCCTGGCGCGACACGCCCCCGAGGTCCCGGTGGTGGAGCTCGACCGGACCGACACTGGGGCGATGTCTGCGGCGGTCCAGGAGGCGGCTGGGCTCGCCCGGCCGGGTGACACGGTTCTGCTGGCACCGGCCTGCGCCTCGATGGACATGTTCGCCAATTACAACAAGCGGGGCGAGGCGTTCGCGGACGCGGTCCGCGCCCTCGCCGCCACCGGGCGCGCCTGACCTGACCAGCCAACAGGTCCGGCCGCGCCGGGCACGACCGGAGGGCACAGCGACCATGCCGAGCAGAACCGCCGGGCCACGCCGGCCGTCCGCCGTACGCGGCGGGGGCCGCGCGCCCGCGCCGCCCCGGAAACCCGGCGGCGGTGGCGGGGTACGGCAGCTGTACGAGCGGGCGCGCCGTGCCTGGGACCGGCCGCTGACCGCGTACTACGTGATCCTCGGCGCCGGGCTGCTCATCACCACCCTCGGACTGGTGATGGTCTACTCCGCGTCGATGATCACCGCCCTCCGCTACGAACTGGCTCCCTCGTACTTCTTCGGCAAGCAGTTCCTGGCCGCGCTCATCGGCGCGGGGCTGTTGTTCCTGGCCTCCCGGATGCCGGTCAAGCTGCACCGCGCGCTCGCCTACCCGCTCATCGTCGGCACCGTCTTCCTGATGGTGCTCGTCCAGATCCCCGGGATAGGGCACGCGGTCAACGGCAACCAGAACTGGATCTATCTGGGCGGACCGTTTCAGCTCCAGCCCAGCGAGTTCGGCAAGCTGGCGCTGATCCTCTGGGGCGCGGATCTCCTCGCCCGCAAGCAGGACATGCGGCTGCTGACCCAGTGGAAGCACATGCTCGTGCCGCTGGTCCCCGGCGCCTTCCTGCTGCTCGGGCTGATCATGCTCGGCGGCGACATGGGCACCGCGATCATTCTCACGGCGATCCTCTTCGGGCTGCTGTGGACCGCCGGCGCACCCACCCGGCTCTTCGCCGGTGTCCTCGCCGTCGCGGCCGCCATAGGGATCCTGCTCATCAAGACGAGCCCCAACCGGATGCGGCGGTTCGCCTGTATCGGGGCGAGCGAGCCCGGCGGCGAGGGGGACCCCTGCTGGCAGGCCGCGCACGGCATCTATGCTCTGGCGTCGGGCGGATGGTTCGGTTCCGGGTTGGGCGCCAGTGTGGAAAAATGGGGCCAACTACCCGAAGCGCACACCGACTTCATCTTCGCCGTCACCGGTGAGGAATTGGGTCTGGCGGGGACGCTGTCGGTACTCGCCCTGTTCGCGGCTCTAGGCTATGCGGGTATCCGCGTGGCCGGACGCACGGAGGACCCCTTCGTGAGGTACGCCGCGGGAGGCGTGACCACCTGGATCACGGCGCAGGCCGTGATCAACATCGGTGCGGTGCTCGGTCTGCTGCCGATCGCCGGAGTCCCGCTCCCGCTGTTCTCCTACGGAGGGTCGGCCCTGCTGCCGACCATGTTCGCCGTCGGGCTGCTGATCGCCTTCGCGCGACAGGAACCCGCGGCGAAAGCGGCCCTGGCCATGCGGCGCCCCGGCTGGGGCAAGCGGGCCGGGGTGAGATGGAAGTCGATGCGACGGCGCGTCAAGAAGCGTCCGTCCGGAGAGCGGTGAATTTCGGTGCATGTCGTACTCGCCGGTGGGGGGACCGCCGGCCACATCGAGCCCGCGCTCGCCCTCGCGGACGCCCTGCGCAGGCAGGACCCGAGCGTGGGAATCACGGCGCTCGGCACGGAGAAGGGTCTGGAGACCCGGCTCGTGCCCGAGCGGGGCTACGAGTTGGCGCTCATCCCCGCCGTGCCGCTGCCCCGCAAGCCCACCCCCGAGCTGATCACCGTCCCCGGACGGCTGCGCGGCACGATCAAGGCGGCCGAGCAGATCCTGGAGCGGACCAAGGCGGACTGCGTGGTCGGCTTCGGCGGCTATGTGGCGCTGCCCGGCTATCTGGCCGCCAAGCGGCTCGGGGTGCCGATCGTCGTCCACGAGGCCAACGCCAGGCCCGGCCTGGCCAACAAGATCGGCTCGCGGTACGCGGCCGGGGTCGCCGTCGCCACCCCGGACTCCAAGCTGCGTAACGCCCGCTACATCGGGATCCCGCTGCGGCACACGATCGCCACCCTCGACCGGGCCCGGGTCCGGCCCGAGGCGCGCGCCGCGTTCGGGCTCGACCCGAACCTGCCGACGCTGCTGGTCTCCGGCGGCTCGCAGGGCGCACGCCGGCTCAACGAGGTCGTCCAGCAGATCGCCCCGGTGCTCCAGCGCTCGGGCATCCAGATCCTGCACGCGGTCGGTCCCAAGAACGAACTGCCGCGCGTCGACAACATGCCCGGAATGCCGCCGTACGTGCCGGTACCGTACGTGGACCGGATGGATCTCGCGTACGCAGCGGCCGACATGATGCTCTGTCGCGCGGGCGCGATGACCGTCGCGGAGCTCTCCGCCGTCGGGCTGCCCGCCGCCTATGTCCCGTTGCCCATCGGCAACGGCGAACAGCGGCTCAACGCCCAGCCGGTGGTCAAGGCCGGCGGCGGACTCCTCGTCGACGACGCGGAGCTGTCGCCGCAGTGGGTGCAGAGCAACGTCCTGCCCGTGCTGGCCGATCCGCACCGACTGTACGAGATGTCCCGCGCCGCCGCCGAGTTCGGCCGCAGGGATGCCGACGACCTGCTCGTCGGCATGGTCTACGAGGCGATCGCCGCACGCGGACAGGCGTAAGGAGCGGCGGGCGAGCGAGCCGAAGGGGCGCCGATGGCGCCCCGGAGGCGAGCCGAGCCTCGAAGAGACGGAAGGCAGGAGACGCCAGGTGGCAGCCGGACCGACGACCGCCGAGAAGAGCGGTACGAGCGAACCGAAGAGGTCGTCGGAGCGGCCGCCCCGTCCGGGTTCCCGGGAGCGCCGGTTGCGGGTGCCCGGCCCGCGCGGGCTGATGATCGCACTGGCGCTGATCGCGCTCGTGGCGGGCGGAATCTGGGTGCTCTACGGATCGAGCTGGTTGCGGGTGGAACGGGTGTCGGCCTCCGGCACCGAGGTTCTGACGCCGCGTGAGGTGGAGTCGGTCGCAGCCGTACCGATCGGAGCTCCGCTGATCTCCGTCGACACGGGGGTGATCGAGGAACGACTTCTGGAGAAATTTCCCCGTATCGACACAGTGGAGGTCGAGCGCTCCTGGCCGCAGGGAATCAGTCTGAAAGTGACAGAACGGAAGCCGGTTCTGCTGGTGGAAAAGGGCGGAAAGTTCACCGAAGTGGACTCCTCCGGAACCCGTTTCGCCACCGTCGACAAGGCGCCCGCCGGCGTACCGAAAGTCGTTCTGGACATCGCCTCGTCGCCGAGTCTGCGACGCTTCGACGGGGACCGTCTGCTGCTCGAAGCCGTACGCGCGACGGGCGAACTCCCCGGAAAGATCCGCGCGGACACGCGTGTCGTCCGGGTCGCCTCGTACGACTCCATCACCCTGGAGCTCAGCGGCGAGCGCACGGTCTTCTGGGGCAGCGGCGAGGACGGTGCGGTCAAGGCCCGCGTACTCACCGCCCTGATGAAAGCAACACCCAAAGCGGGGCACTTCGATGTGAGTGCCCCCACCGCCCCTGCGTCGTCAGCGAGTTGACGCGCATCACCGCTGGCCAGCACCCTGGTTGGCCAGCGCTACGGGTGATCACATAGGGTGAAAAGAAAAACGGGAGGTTCGGCGTGTTCGTTGAACGTGCGCCACTTGTCGACTTAGTGTCCTGTTCGGAAGAGTCCAGCGAACAGAGACACTGGTAACCCTAAACTTCAACGTTAGGGTTGGGGTCGGCGTTTCGGACCGTCCCATCGGCATCCGTCGTCGCAGCGCGACTACCACCGCGAAGCGGCGACACGTAACTCGAGGCGAGAGGCCTTCGACGTGGCAGCACCGCAGAACTACCTCGCAGTCATCAAGGTCATCGGTGTCGGCGGCGGTGGTGTCAATGCCATCAACCGAATGATCGAGGTCGGTCTCAAGGGCGTCGAGTTCATCGCGATCAACACGGACGCGCAAGCCCTGTTGATGAGCGACGCCGACGTCAAGCTCGACGTCGGTCGTGAACTCACCCGCGGCCTCGGGGCCGGGGCCAACCCGGCAGTCGGTCGCAAGGCGGCAGAGGACCACCGTGAGGAGATCGAGGAGGTCCTCAAGGGGGCCGACATGGTCTTCGTCACCGCCGGCGAAGGTGGCGGCACCGGCACCGGCGGCGCGCCCGTCGTCGCCAACATCGCGCGCTCGCTCGGCGCCCTGACGATCGGTGTGGTCACCCGGCCGTTCACCTTCGAGGGTCGCCGCCGGGCCAACCAGGCGGAGGACGGCATCGCCGAACTCCGCGAAGAGGTCGACACCCTCATCGTCATCCCGAACGACCGGCTGCTCTCGATCTCGGACCGCCAGGTCTCCGTGCTCGACGCCTTCAAGTCGGCCGACCAGGTGCTGCTGAGCGGTGTGCAGGGCATCACCGACCTCATCACCACCCCCGGTCTGATCAACCTCGACTTCGCCGACGTCAAGTCGGTCATGTCCGAGGCCGGTTCGGCCCTCATGGGCATCGGTTCCGCCCGCGGCGACGACCGCGCGGTGGCCGCGGCCGAGATGGCGATCTCCTCGCCGCTCCTGGAGGCGTCCATCGACGGTGCCCGCGGTGTGCTGCTCTCCATCTCTGGCGGCTCGGACCTCGGTCTCTTCGAGATCAACGAGGCCGCGCAGCTGGTGAGCGAGGCCGCCCACCCCGAGGCCAACATCATCTTCGGTGCCGTCATCGACGACGCCCTGGGCGACGAGGTGCGGGTCACGGTCATCGCGGCCGGGTTCGACGGCGGCCAGCCGCCCGCCCGCCGGGACAACGTCCTCAGCTCGGCCTCGGCCAAGCGCGAGGAGCCGGCCCCGGCGCCGCGCGCCACCGAGCGTCCGCTCGGCGGCCTCGGCACGGTCACCTCGCGGGACGAGCCGGCCCCGTCGGCCGAGCCGGCGCCGGCGGTCAACGAGACCCCGCAGCCGCCGGTGACGCCGCCGGTGGTTCCGCCGGCCCGCCCGTACCCGGACACGTCGGCCGAAGAGCTGGACGTTCCGGACTTCCTGAAGTGATAGACCGGCTCGACCCCGTGAGCGGCGCGCACTTCGCTTTCACCGACAGGTGGGGCGGGGTGAGCGCCGTTCCGTACGAGGAGCTCAACCTCGGCGGCGCGGTGGGGGACGACCCCGAAGCCGTCGCGGCCAACCGGGCCAAGGCGGCCGCGGCCCTGGGGCTCGACCCCGGCCAGGTCGTCTGGATGAACCAGGTGCACGGCCGCGAGGTGGCGGTGGTCGACGGACCGTGGGGCGAGCGCCCCGTTCCGGAGGTCGACGCGATCGTCACCGCCAGGCGCGGACTCGCCCTCGCGGTCCTCACCGCCGACTGCACACCCGTCCTGCTCGCCGACCCGGTGGCCGGAGTGGCGGCCGCCGCCCACGCCGGGCGGCCCGGGATGGTGGCGGGGGTCGTCCCGGCCGCCGTGCGGGCCATGATCGAACTCGGCGCGGAGCCGTCCCGTATCACCGCCCGTACCGGACCCGCCGTCTGTGGACGCTGCTACGAAGTGCCCGAGGAGATGCGGGCGCAGGTCGCGGCGGTCGAGCCGGCCGCCTTCGCGGAGACGAGCTGGGGAACCCCGGCCGTCGACGTCACCGCCGGGGTGCACGCCCAGCTCGAACGGCTCGGTGTCACCGACCGGCAGGTCAGTGAGGTCTGCACCCGGGAGTCGGGCGACCACTTCTCGTACCGCCGCGATCGCACCACGGGGCGACTCGCGGGATATGTCTGGTTGGACTGATATGACGGATCGTAAGACGGAACTCGCCGAAAACCTGGCACGGGTGGAGGAACGTATCTCTGCCGCCTGCGCCGCGGCCGGGCGCAAGCGGGAGGACGTGACCCTGATCGTGGTCACCAAGACCTACCCCGCGAGCGACGTCCGGTTGCTGCACGAACTCGGCGTGCGCGACGTCGCCGAGAACCGGGACCAGGACGCGGCCCCCAAGGCCGCCGCGTGTGCGGATCTGGACCTCCGCTGGCATTTCGTCGGTCAGTTGCAGACCAATAAGGTCCGTTCTGTGACGAGTTATGCGGATGTCGTGCAGTCCGTCGACCGCTTGAAGCTCGTCACCGCGCTGTCGACGGCGACGGAGAAGGCCGGGCGCGAGCTCGGCTGTCTCGTCCAGGTCGCCCTCGACGCCGAGTCGGGCGAGCGGGGCGAGCGCGGCGGCGTGGCGCCGGACGGCATCGAGGAGTTGGCCGCCGCCGTGGACGCCGCTCCGGGACTCAGGCTCGACGGACTGATGACCGTCGCGCCGCTCGCCGGCCCCTACGCGGGGCGGCAACGTGCGGCGTTCGAGCGGCTGATGGATTTGTCGACTGCCCTGCGCGCGACCCGTCCGGCTGCGAACATGGTGTCCGCGGGGATGAGTGCGGACCTCGAGGAGGCCGTGGCGGCCGGAGCGACACATGTGCGCATCGGTACGGCGGTACTGGGTGTCCGCCCCAGGCTCGGGTAACGTCGCGAAGCAAGTCGGACCACAGCAGAAAATATGGTCATTCCCGCTGATGGCGGGCAGACCTCGTGGATCGCGGGCACTTGGTGACGAGGCCGATCCACCACAGAGCGGAGGACTCAGAGAATGGCCGGCGCGATGCGCAAGATGGCGGTCTACCTCGGCCTCGTGGAGGACGATGGGTACGACGGCCGGGGCTTCGACCCCGACGACGACTTCGAACCCGAGCTGGAGCCGGAGCCCGAGCGTGACCGGCGCCACCACCAGCCCCCGCGCCAGGTGGAGCGGGAGGAGCCGGTGCGTGTGGTGCAGCAGCCCGCGCCGCGTGAACCGGTCGCGCATTCCGTCCCACTTTCCGCCGAAAGCGGACGTCCCGCGCGTATCGCTCCCGTGGCATCCATCACACCCGAACGTCCGAGCCTGGAGAAGAACGCACCGGTGATCATGCCCAAGGTCGTGTCCGAGCGGGAGCCCTACCGCATCACCACGCTGCACCCGCGGACCTACAACGAGGCCCGTACCATCGGGGAACACTTCCGCGAAGGCACCCCGGTGATCATGAACCTCACGGAGATGGACGACACGGATGCGAAGCGACTTGTCGACTTTGCCGCCGGACTCGTCTTCGGGCTCCATGGCAGCATTGAGCGCGTGACGCAGAAGGTGTTCCTGTTGTCGCCTGCTAACGTCGATGTCACGGCGGAGGACAAGGCCCGCATCGCAGAGGGCGGATTCTTCAACCAGAGCTGAGAACACGACACCGGTACGGCCCGGCCGAGAGGCCGGTCAAGCGAGAGTACGAGAGCCAGGGGAGAGGGAAGCGCGGGATGGGCGTCGCACTACAGGTGGTCTACATCGCGCTGATGTGCTTCCTCATCGTGCTGATCTTCCGGTTGGTCATGGACTACGTCTTCCAATTCGCCCGTTCATGGCAACCCGGAAAGGCGATGGTGGTCGTTCTGGAGGCCACCTACACTGTCACCGATCCACCGCTCAAGCTTCTGCGGCGGTTCATTCCGCCGCTGCGTCTCGGGGGCGTGGCACTCGACCTGTCCTTCTTCGTTCTGATGATCATCGTCTACATCCTGATCTCCATCGTGAGCAGCTTCGCGAGGTGAATGTGGACGATACGGTCTTGCCGACTGCCGACGACTACGTAGAGGTGAAGAAGAGATGCCGCTGACCCCCGAGGACGTGCGGAACAAGCAGTTCACGACCGTCCGCCTTCGAGAAGGCTATGACGAGGACGAGGTCGATGCCTTCCTCGATGAGGTCGAAGCCGAACTGACCCGCCTGCTCCGCGAGAACGAGGACCTGCGCGCGAAGCTGGCCGCCGCGACGCGTGCCGCCGCGCAGAACCAGCAGCAGGGCATGCGCAAGCCCCCGGAGCAGCAGGATCGTCCCGTCGGTCCCGGGGCCCCGGTGCCCGCCGCCATATCCGGACCGCCGGTCCAGCAGCAGCCCCCGCAGATGGGTCCGCCGCAGCTGCCCTCCGGTGCCCCGCAGCTTCCCGCCGGTCCCGGTGGCCACGGCCCGGGCCCGATGCAGGGCGGCCCCATGGGCGGCCCCGGCCAGATGCAGGGCGGCCCGATGGGCCAGCCGATGGGCGGCCCCATGGGTCACCCGCAGCAGCAGATGCAGCAGCAGCTTCCGCAGCCGGGCCAGGGCCCGGGCGGAGACAGCGCCGCGCGTGTGCTCTCGCTGGCCCAGCAGACGGCCGACCAGGCGATCGCGGAGGCCCGTTCCGAGGCCAACAAGATCGTCGGCGAGGCTCGTTCGCGCGCCGAGGGCCTGGAGCGGGACGCCCGCGCCAAGGCCGACGCGCTGGAGCGGGACGCGCAGGAGAAGCACCGCGTCGCGATGGGCTCGCTGGAGTCCGCCCGCGCGACGCTGGAGCGCAAGGTCGAGGACCTGCGCGGCTTCGAGCGCGAGTACCGCACGCGGCTGAAGTCCTACCTCGAGTCGCAGCTGCGTCAGCTGGAGACCCAGGCCGACGACTCGCTGGCTCCGCCGCGGACGCCGGCGACCGCCTCCCTGCCGCCGTCGCCCTCGATGGCCTCGGCGGGCGCGAGTGCCCCGTCGTACGGCGGGAACGGCACGATGGGCGGTGGCCCGTCGATGGGCGGTGCCCCGTCCTACGGTGGCCAGCAGCAGATGTCCCCGGCGATGACCCAGCCGATGGCACCGGTGCGGCCGCAGGCGCCGCAGCCGATGCAGCAGGCGCCGGCGCCGATGCGCGGCTTCCTGATCGACGAGGACGACAACTGACGGCGGCGGGTCGCGCGATGAGCGCGTAGCCGTCGGCAGGCTGAGGGCCGGGCCCCTGGGAAACCAGGGGCCCGGCCCTTTGCCGTGGGCGGGGCGGGGACGCCTGCGGCGGGGCTCCCCCCACCTGTCCCCCTACGCCCAGGGGCGTGGGGGAACCCCGGAGGGGGAGGCCCCTGCGGCGGCTCCGCGGGTGCGGCGGCGTCGCACCGCCGGGGCGGGGGATCGCTTCGCGGCGAGTCCGCGTGTCGGAGGTCGGCAGCTTCGCGCCGCGCGGAACCGGGGCTCGGTCCCGGGCCCCGGATGGGAGGAACTCGCGCGGCTCCGCGGGTGCGGCGGCGTCGCACCGCCGGGGCGGGGGGTCGCTTCGCGGCGGAGTTCGCCTGTCGGAGGTCGGCAGCTTCGCGCCGCGCGGAACTGGGGCTCCGCCCTGGGCCCCGGAGGGAGGGGGTGGCTCCGGCGCCCCGACCTTCGGGGGGTGGCAGCTTCGTGCCGCCGGACGCGCTGGGGCGAGCGGGTGGCTTCGCGGCGAGCCGCGCGCCAGGGGTGGCACCTTGGCGCCGCCGGACGTGTGTGGGGCGGTCGCTTCGCGGCGAGTCCGCGTGCCGGAGGTCGGCAGCTTCGCGCCGCGCGGAACCGGGGCTCCGTCCCGGGCCCCGGAGGGAGGGGGTGGCTCCGGCGCCCCGACCTCCGGGGGGTGGCAGCTTCGCGCCGCCGGACGCGCTGGGGCGAGCGGGTGGCTTCGCGGCGAGCCGCGCGCCGGGGCGGCAGCTTCGCGTCGAGCGGGAGGCGTCTGCTCTCCGGGACGGAGAAGGCCCGCCACCTTGTGGTGGCGGGCCTTGGGGCGCGGCGTGGGTGTTACGCCTTGCGGAGGCGGAACGTCAGGGAGAGGCCCTCGTCCGTGAAGGGGGTGCCGTAGGTGGCGTCCGCTTCCGTCGAGGCGAAGTCCGTCGCCAGGACCTCGTCCGCGATCAAGGACGCGTGGTCCGTGAGCGCCGAGGTGACCTCCTCGTCCGTGGACGTCCAGCGCAGCGCGATCCGGTCCGCCACGTCCAGGCCGCTGTTCTTGCGGGCCTCCTGGATCAGGCGGATCGCGTCACGGGCCAGGCCCGCCCGCCGCAGCTCCGGGGTGATCTCCAGGTCCAGGGCGACCGTCGCACCCGCGTCCGAGGCGACCGACCAGCCCTCCCGGGGGGTCTCCGTGATGATGACCTCCTCCGGGGAGAGCGTGATGTCCTCGCCGTTCACCGAGAGGACCGCCTCGCCGGAGCGCAGCGCCAGCGACAGCGCCGCCGCGTCCGCCGCCGCGACCGCCTTCGCCACGTCCTGGACGCCCTTGCCGAAACGCTTCCCGAGCGCCCGGAAGTTCGCCTTCGCCGTCGTGTCGACGAGCGAGCCGCCGACCTCGCTCAGCGAGGCCAGCGAGGAGACGTTCAGCTCCTCCGTGATCTGGGCCCGCAGCTCCGGCGAGAGGGCGGAGAAGCCCGTCGCCGCGACCAGGGCCCGGGAGAGCGGCTGGCGGGTCTTCACGCCCGACTCGGCGCGCGTCGCGCGGCCCAGCTCGACCAGGCGGCGGACCAGCAGCATCTGCTGCGACAGCTCCGGGTCGATCGCGGACGTGTCGGCCTCCGGCCAGGTGGAGAGGTGCACCGACTCCGGCGCCTCCGGCGTCACCGGAACCACGAGGTCCTGCCACACCCGCTCCGTGATGAAGGGGGTGAGCGGGGCCATGAGACGGGTCACGGTCTCCACGACGTCGTGGAGGGTGCGCAGGGCCGCCTTGTCGCCCTGCCAGAACCGGCGCCGCGAACGACGCACGTACCAGTTCGACAGGTCGTCGACGAAGGACGAGATGAGCTTGCCGGCCCGCTGGGTGTCGTACGCCTCCAGCGACTGCGTCACCTGGTCCACGAGCGCGTTGAGCTCGCTCAGCAGCCAGCGGTCCAGGACCGTGCGGTCGGCCGGCGCCGGGTCGGCCGCGGACGGCGCCCAGTTCGACGTACGGGCGTACAGCGCCTGGAAGGCGACCGTGTTCCAGTACGTCAGAAGCGTCTTGCGCACGACCTCCTGGATCGTGCCGTGGCCGACCCGGCGGGCCGCCCACGGCGAGCCGCCGGCCGCCATGAACCAGCGGACCGCGTCCGCGCCGTGCTGGTCCATCAGCGGGATCGGCTGGAGGATGTTGCCCAGGTGCTTCGACATCTTGCGGCCGTCCTCGGCGAGGATGTGGCCGAGGCAGACCACGTTCTCGTACGAGGACTTGTCGAAGACGAGCGTGCCGACCGCCATCAGCGTGTAGAACCAGCCGCGCGTCTGATCGATGGCCTCGGAGATGAACTGCGCCGGGTAGCGGCTCTCGAACAGCTCCTTGTTCTTGTACGGGTAGCCCCACTGCGCGAACGGCATCGAACCCGAGTCGTACCAGGCGTCGATGACCTCCGGCACGCGCGTGGCCGTCTTCGCGCAGCCCTCCGCCGTGCACGGGAAGGTGACGTCGTCGATGTACGGGCGGTGCGGGTCGAGCTCGGACTGGTCCGTGCCCGTCAGCTCGGTCAGCTCGGCGCGCGAGCCCACGCACGTGAGGTGGTCGTCCTCGCAGCGCCACAGCGGCAGCGGCGTGCCCCAGTAGCGACTGCGGGAGAGCGCCCAGTCGATGTTGTTGTTCAGCCAGTCGCCGAACCGGCCGTGCTTGACCGAGTCCGGGAACCAGTTCGTGTTCTCGTTCTCCTCGAGAAGGCGGTCCTTCACGGCGGTCGTACGGATGTACCAGGACGGCTGCGCGTAGTACAGCAGCGCCGTGTGGCAGCGCCAGCAGTGCGGGTAGCTGTGCTCGTACGGAACGTGCCGGAAGAGCAGGCCGCGCGCGCCCAGGTCGGCCGTGAGCTGCTCGTCGGCCTTCTTGAAGAAGACGCCGCCGACCAGCGGCACGTCCTCCTCGAAGGTGCCGTCGGGGCGGACCGGGTTCACGACCGGCAGGCCGTAGGAGCGGCAGACCTTGAGGTCGTCCTCACCGAACGCGGGGGACTGGTGGACCAGACCCGTACCGTCCTCGGTCGTGACGTACTCCGCGTTCACGACGTAGTGCGCCTCGGCCGGGAACTCGACCAGCTCGAAGGGGCGCTGGTACGTCCAGCGCTCCATCTCTGCGCCGGTGAAGGACTCGCCGGTGGTCACCCAGCCCTCGCCGAGCGCCTTCTCCAGGAGCGGCTGGGCGACGACCAGCTTCTCCTCGCCGTTCGACGCCACGACGTAGGTGACCTCGGGGTGGGCCGCGACCGCCGTGTTCGAGACCAGGGTCCAGGGCGTGGTCGTCCAGACGAGGAGCGCCGCCTCCCCGGCGAGCGGGCCGGAGGTCAGCGGGAAGCGGACGAAGACCGACGGGTCGACGACCGTCTCGTACCCCTGCGCCAGCTCGTGGTCCGACAGGCCGGTGCCGCAGCGCGGGCACCAGGGGGCGACGCGGTGGTCCTGGACGAGCAGGCCCTTGTCGAAGATCTGCTTGAGCGACCACCAGACCGACTCGATGTACTCGGGGTCCATCGTCCGGTACGCGTCGTCCAGATCCACCCAGTAGCCCATCCGGGTCGTCAGCTCGGCGAAGGCGTCGGTGTGGCGGGTCACGGACTCCCGGCACTTGTCGTTGAACGCGGCGATGCCGTACGCCTCGATGTCCTTCTTGCCGGAGAAGCCGAGCTCCTTCTCGACGGCGAGCTCGACCGGCAGGCCGTGGCAGTCCCAGCCGGCCTTACGGGCCACGTGGTAGCCGCGCATGGTCCGGAAGCGGGGGAAGACGTCCTTGAAGACGCGGGCCTCGATGTGGTGGGCGCCGGGCATGCCGTTGGCGGTGGGCGGGCCTTCGTAGAACACCCACTCGGGGCGGCCCTCGGACTGCTCCAGGGTCTTGGCGAAGACCTTGCTCTCGCGCCAGAAATCGAGCACGGCGTGCTCGAGCGCGGGCAGGTCGACCTGGGCGGGCACCTGGCGGTACTGCGGCGGTTTCATCGGCGAGCTTCCTCCGGCGGACTGCTTCGTTTCCGTCCGGAGGGACGAGAGCGCCGTGCTGCGCGGCTCCCGCGGTACCACCCTCCTTGGCCCCGGGCGGATGCCCGTGGCCCCCTCATTGGGGTCGCGATGCCGGTTCTACTGGCCGAGGGCTGCCCCACGGCGTTCTTCCGGCGGCTCCGGGGTGATGCTTCACATCGGGCTCGCCCCCGGGCTCTCACCGTCCCCGGGTCGCTCATGGCTGCGTACGACGCTACTCGTCCCCATCCAAGCCTTTCGCTGCGCCCAGTGTACGGGCCCCGGGGCGGCGCGGCAGACCGGTTTTCCGGTGACCCGAATGGCCACATGAGGTGCCGTGGAGTTCGGCGGGGCCATGTGGGGGAGCGCGGGGCGTGATTACCGGGCGGGGAGCTGGGCACAACGGATGCAGGCTCGCCGTGCCAGAGGCATGGGCGGGTCCGAAAACGGCGGCGTGCCCCGTTGCCGCGGGCCTTGGGCCGATTTATCGTCCCAGCACGATTCGCGAGCAAGATCACAAAATGTGAAGGGGCCGCGACATGGTGGCGAAGAAGACCGCCGCGAAGAAGACCTCGGCCACCGGTTCCGCCGGCGCGGGCGGGTCGGCCAAGGACGTGACCGGCAAGAAGTCGACGGTCACGAAGAGGGCGGACGCGACGGCCCCGGCACGCAAGAGCACGGCTAGGAGCACGGCCAAGGCCACCGCCTCGGACAGGGCCGCGAAGAAGGTGGCCGCGGCCCCGGCGAGGAAGGCGGCGGTGAAGAAGGCCCCGGCGGGGAAGGCGGCGGCGAAGAAGGCGGTTCCCGAGGAGGCGGTTCCCGAGGAGGCGGCGAAGAAGACGACCGGCAAGAAGGCCCCGGCCAAGAAGGCCCCGGCCAAGGAGGCACCGGCCAGGAAGGAGGAGGTCAAGAAGACGGCGGTCAAGGATGTCCCGGCCAAGAAGGCGGTCGCCAAGAAGACCGCCGCCGGGAAGGCGGCTGCCAAGGAGGTGCCCGCCAAGAAGGCGGCGACCAAGGAGGCTCCCGCCAAGAAGGCGGCGACCAAGGAGGCTCCCGCGAAAAAGGCGGTCGCGGCGAAGACACCCGCCAAGAAGACCCCCGCCAAGAAGACCGCGGCCAAGAAGGCCCCGGCCGATAAGGCGGCCCCGACGCAGGCCCCGGCCGAGAAGCCGGCCGCCCCGAGAGCTCGGAAGACCCCGGCGAAGAAGACCGCCGCCAAGGAAGCCCCGGCCGAGAAGACGGTCGTCGAGAAGAATCCGGCCGGCAAGGCCGGGAGCAAGAAGAAGGCCGCTACCGCGGCGCAGGTGGAGCAGACAGGAGCCATGACGGTGGCAGCGAAGAAGACCGCGGGTGGCGTCACGACGGCCGAGGACGAGGCCGCGGTGCCCCAGGCCCGGGCCGGCGACCTCGCCGTGCGCCCGGGGGAGGACCCCTGGACGCCCGAGGAGGTCACGGAAGCCCGCTCCGGGCTCGAGAGCGAGGTGCTCAGGCTCCGTACCGAGCTGCTCCACTCCCAGGAGGAGCTGACCGGTCTCATGCGGGACCCCGGGGACGGCGCCGGGCACGACGAGGCCGACACCGGCACGAAGAACATCACCCGCGAGCACGAGCTGGCGCTGGCCGCCAACGCCCGCGAGATGCTGGAGCAGACCGAGCACGCTCTGGAGCGGCTCGACGCGGGCACGTACGGCCTCTGCGAGGTCTGCGGCAAGCCCATCGGCAAGGCACGCATGCAGGCCTTCCCACGGGCCACGCTGTGCGTCGAGGACAAGCAGAAGCAGGAGCGCCGGGGCTGACGCCCGCGTACCCCGGTGCCGTACCCTCGGGGGCAGTCAGGCACCTAGGTTGAGGGACTCACGTGGTAGAGGCGGAGCGCATCATCGGTACGCCGGATTCGGCAGGGGCCGACGAGAGCGAGGCACCGGGCGAGCGGCCGAAGGGCAGGCGCAGGATCGTCGCGCTGTTCGTGGTGGCGCTGGTCGCGTACCTCCTCGACCTCGGCAGCAAGATGCTCGTGGTCGCCAAGCTGGAGGGCCACGAGCCGATCCGCGTCGTCGGCGACCTGCTGACGTTCCACGCGATCCGTAACCCCGGCGCCGCCTTCGGCATGGGTGAGGCCTTCACGGTCATCTTCACCTGCATCGCGGCGGCGGTGATCGTCGTGATCATCCGGCTGGCGCGCAAGCTCTACAGCCTGCCCTGGGCGATCGCGCTCGGCCTGCTCCTGGGCGGTGCGCTCGGCAACCTCACCGACCGGATCTTCCGCTCGCCCGGCGTCTTCGAGGGCGCGGTCGTCGACTTCATCGCGCCCGCGCACTTCGCCGTCTTCAACCTCGCCGACTCCGCGATCGTGTGCGGCGGCATCCTGATCGTGATCCTTTCGTTCCGCGGTCTGGACCCGGACGGGACCGTCCACAAGGACTGACCTCGGGACAGGGCGGAGCCGACACAAGGCATACTCGACGGGTGAGTACCAGTCCCGAGATCCGCACGCTGCCCGTTCCCGACGGCCTTGAGGGCGAGCGCGTCGACGCCGCCATCGCCCGTATGTTCGGGTTTTCCCGTACGAAGGCGGCCGAACTGGCCGCCTCCGGGAAGGTCCAGGTCGACGGCTCCGTCGTCGGCAAGTCCGAGCGGGTCAGCGGTGGCGCTTGGCTCGAGGTCGAGATGCCCGGCGCCGCGGCGCCGGTGCAGATCGTGGCCGAGCCCGTCGAGGGCATGGAGATCGTCCACGACGACGACGACATCGTCGTGATCATGAAGCCGGTCGGTGTGGCCGCGCACCCCAGCCCCGGCTGGACCGGCACCACCGTCATCGGCGGCCTCGCCGCCGCCGGATACCGCATCTCCACCTCCGGCGCCGCCGAGCGCCAGGGGATCGTGCACCGCCTCGACGTCGGCACCTCCGGGCTGATGGTGGTCGCCAAGTCGGAGCGGGCGTACACCCTGCTCAAGGCGCAGTTCAAGGAGCGCGTCGTCGACAAGCGCTACCACGCGCTGGTGCAGGGTCACCCGGATCCGATGAGCGGCACGATCGACGCGCCGATCGGCCGGCACCCGAACCACGACTACAAGTGGGCCGTGACCGCCGAGGGCAAGCCGTCGGTGACCCACTACGACCTCATCGAGGCGTTCCGGGCGGCCTCGCTGCTCGACATCAAGCTGGAGACCGGCCGTACGCACCAGATCCGGGTGCACATGTCGGCCCACCGCCACCCGTGCGTCGGCGATGTCACGTACGGCGCCGACCCCACCATGGCCAAGCGCCTCGGCCTCACCCGGCAGTGGCTGCACGCCGTGCGGCTCGGCTTCGAGCACCCGTCGGACGGGCAGTGGGTCGAGTTCGAGAGCACGTACCCGGCCGACCTGCGGAACGCCCTCGACAAGATCGCCGCGGAGAGCGAGTGAGCGTCGGTTTCTCCGTACGGGAGGCGCTCGGTCAGGACGACCGGGACGCCTGCTTCGCGGTGCGCAGGGACGTCTTCGTCGTCGAGCAGAACGTGCCGCGGGAGATCGAGTACGACGCGTACGACGCGACGGCGGTGCACGTCCTCGCCGTCCGCGAGGACGGGCTGCCGCTGGGCACGGGCCGGCTCCTGTACGGCGCGGACGCGGCCGGCAAGACCGGCGGCGACGCGTCCGTGGGCTCCCTGGGCCGGCTCGCCGTCTCCCGGGCGGCGCGCGGTCTCGGCGTCGGCGCGGCGCTGGTCCGCGCGATCGAGGACGCCGCGCGCGAGCGTGGTCTGAAGGCCGTGGACCTCCACGCCCAGACACACGCGCTCGGCTTCTACGAGCGGCTCGGCTACGAGGCGTACGGACCGGAGTTCCCGGACGCGGGCATCCCGCACCGCGCGATGCGCCGGGCGCTGTAGGCCGTATCTCGCCCTTCCCGCCGGGCTCGCGAAGCTCGCGGGCGGGCAGGGTGAGCGGCGTCGTACGCCGGTTTGTCCGGATCCGAACCGGTGCGTGGCAGGGTGGAGACCCTCGTCGTCGACGCGCCGGAAGGCGGAAGGGCACACCGTGGATCAATTGGCCCTGCTGTTCCTGTTGTTGCTCGGGGCGCTCCTCACCGTGCCGCTCGGTGACCGGCTCGGGCTGCCGGCCCCGGTGCTCATGACCCTCATCGGGATCGTGCTCGCCTTCCTGCCGTTCGTGCCGAACGTCGAGATCCCGCCCGAGTACATCCTTCCGCTCGTCCTCCCGCCCCTCCTCTACGCCTCCGTACAGCGCACCTCCTGGCGGCAGTTCGCCGCCAACCGACGGCCCATCTTCCTGCTCGCCGTCGCGCTCGTCTTCGTCACCACCGCCGCCGTCGCCGCCATGGCGAACGCGCTCGTCCCCGGGCTCCCCATCGCGGCCGCCGTCGCGCTCGGCGCGCTCGTCGCCCCGCCCGATCCGGTCGCCGCGACCGCCGTCGCCGGATCGCTCGGGCTGCCGCGCCGGCTCGTCTCGATCCTGGAGGGGGAGGGGCTCTTCAACGACGTCACGGCGATCGTGCTCTACCACGTGGCCATCGGGGCGGCCGTCGGCGGGACGTTCTCCTGGGCGGGTGCCGGCGCCGAGCTGGTGCTCTCCGCCGTCGTCGCCGTCGCCGTCGGGCTCGGGCTCGGCTGGCTCAGCAACAAGCTCATCGGGATCCTCGGCGAGGCCACCCTGCAGACCGGGCTCACGCTGCTCGTCCCCTTCGTCGCCTACGTACTCGCCGAGGAGCTGCGGGGCTCCGGCGTCCTGGCCGTTCTCGTCGTCGCCCTCTACCTCGCCGAACACGCCGTCGACGCCGACGACGTGATGGGCCGGCTCGCCGGGCAGACGTTCTGGCAGATCGTCGACACCCTGGTCACCGGGATCGCCTTCGGGCTGATCGGCCTCGAACTCCACCACGTCTTCGGCACGGCGGAGGACCGGATCGGCGAGATGCTCGGCTGGGGCGCCGCCGTGGTCGGCGTCGTCGTCGGCGTACGGCTGGTGTGGCTGCTGCCCGCGACCTGGCTGGCGAAGCGGCTGCACACGCGCCGGGACTACGAGGAGGAGATCCCGGTGAGCTGGCGGGAGACCGTCGTCATGTGGTGGTCCGGGATGCGGGGGGTGGCCTCGGTGGCGCTGGCGCTCGCCATCCCGCTGCGTACGGAGGACGGTTCTCCGTTTCCCGGCCGCGACCAGATCGTCTTCATCGCCTTCTGTGTGATCATCGCCACCCTCGTCGTCCAGGGCCTCACCCTGCCCTGGCTGGTCAAGCGGCTCGGCGTGCGGGCCGACGCGGACGCCGAGCGTGCGCTGGAGCGGGAACTCGCCCTCCGTGCGGCGAAGGCGGCCAAGCGCCGGCTGAAGGAGATCGACAGCGTCGAGGAGCTGCCCGAGGAGGTCCAGGAGCGGCTGCTGCGCGGGGCGTTCGACATCGGGGCGCGGATCAGCCCGGACATGCTCGACGAGGAGCGGCGGGCGGCCTTCGCCGAGCGGGCGGAGCGGGTCAAGGTGGTGCAGCGCATCCAGCGGGAGATGATGTCGGCCGCCCGGCACGAGGTCCTGTCGGCGCGCAGCGAGCCGGGCGCCGACCCGGAGGTGGTCGACCGGGTGCTGCGGCAGCTCGACGTCCGCAGCATGCGGTGACGTGCCTCAGCCCCGGCCGGTGCGCGGCGGCTCGTCGCCGCCGTCCTTCCTGTAGGCGTCGGCGTTGTTGCTGTGGATCTCGGCGGGGAGCGGCGGCGGCGCGTCCAGACGCCTTCCGGCGTCTCGCGGCGGCGGTACGGCGTCCGACACGGCGATCCGGGGCAGGGCGTGCGGGTACTCCTCGGCCAGCCAGGCGATGAGCTGTTCCCGTACGGTGCACCGCACGGTCCACACGTCGTCCGCGTCCTTGGCCGTGACCACGGCGCGCACCTGGATGGTGCTGGGGGTGGTGTCCGTGACGGCCAGGCTCCAGTCGCGGCCGTCCCAGGCGGGGCAGTCCGCCAGGATCTCCTTGAGCTTGTCGCGCATCGCGGCGACCGGAGCGAAGTGGTCCAGGTGGAAGAAGACCGTGCCGGTCATCTGGGCACCGCCGCGCGACCAGTTCTCGAAGGGCTTGCTGGTGAAGTACGACACCGGCATCGTGATGCGGCGCTCGTCCCAGGTCCGTACGGCGAGGAAGGTCAGGGTGACCTCCTCCACCACGCCCCACTCACCGTCCACCACCACGGTGTCCCCTATGCGGACCATGTCGCCGAAGGCGATCTGGAAGCCCGCGAAGAGGTTGCCGAGGGTGGACTGGGCGGCGATGCCCGCCACGATGCCGATGATGCCGGCGGAGGCCAGCATCGAGGTGCCGACGGTGCGCAGGGCCGGGAACGTCAGCAGCATGGCCGCCACGGCGACCACGGCGACGACCGCCGTCACGATCCTCATGATCAGCGTGACCTGGGTCCGTACGCGGCGGACGCGGGCCGGGTCGCGGCTGATGGAGGCGTACCGGGCGAAGGACGACTCGACGACGGCCGCGGCGATCCTGGTGACCAGCCAGGCGCTGGAGCCGATCAGCACGAGCGACAGGCTCTGGCCGATGCCGGCCTCGTGCTCCTCGACGAGGGGCCACCGCGTCTCCCGGTAGGTGCCGCGCAGCACGGCCGTGAGCAGGACCGCCTGGAGCGGAATCCGGCAGCGGCGGAGCAGCCCCCACAGCGGGGTGTCCGGGTGCCGTGCGTCGGTTCGGCGCAGCAGCAGGTCGGCGAGCCAGCCCGCCAGCAGGGTGAGCAGGACCGATCCTCCGAGGACCAGCATGAGGCGCACGAGGTCTTCCTCTCCTCCGTGATCGGGGTGCGGGGGCCCGGCTGGCAGGATGGATCGCATGGACATCATGCTTTTCCACTCGGCCTACGGTCCGCGTCCCGCCGTGGAGGCCGCGGCCGAGCGGTTGAGGGCCGCCGGGCACCAGGTTCGCGTGCCCGACCTCTTCGAGGGGCAAACCGCGGAGACGGTCGAGGAGGGGATGGAGCTCCAGAAGTCGATCGGCAAGGACGAGCTGCTGAAGCGGGCGGTCCTCGCCTCCGCGCCCTACTCCGACCGCGGGCTCGTCTACGCCGGCTTCTCGTTCGGTGCCTCGGTCGCGCAGACCCTGGCCCTGGGGGACGAGAAGGCGCGGGGGCTGCTGCTGCTTCACGGCACCTCGGACATCGCCGAGAGCGCGTCGGTCGACGACCTTCCGGTACAGCTGCACATCGCGGACCCGGACCCCTTCGAGTCGCACGACTGGCTGACGTCCTGGTACCTGCGGATGGGGAAGGCGGGGGCCGACGTGGAGGTCTACCGCTACCCGGGCGCCGGCCACCTGTACACGGACCCGGACCTGCCCGACTACGACGAGGCGGCGGCCGAGGAGACCTGGTCGATCGCGCTCGCCTTCATCGAGAGCCTCCAGGACGGGTGAGAGGACGCGGACCGGGACGCGTGCGGGAACGCGAGAGAGGGCGCGGCGGGGGCTCTCCCGCCGCGCCCTCCCTCAGGCGATCCGGTTTCAGCCGGCGCGGTACGCGGTCCAGGCGTCGGTCATCCGCGTGACCTGGCCCACGGTGAACTGGGTCATGCACGCGTCGTAGGTGTAGTCCATGAAGTTCTTGATCGGGTCCACACCGGGCTTGGACGCGCAGCTGTCACGTCCGACCGGGCACTCGTAGGCGGGGCTCTTCTCGGCCGGGGTGTCGCTGACGTAGTCGCCGTTGCCGTTACAGCCGCCCTGGAACGTGTGGTACAGCCCCAGCCAGTGGCCGACCTCGTGGGTGGCGGTGTCGCCCTCGTCGTAGTTGGTCGCCGAACCGCCCGGGAGCGAGGCGTCGAGGACGACCACACCGTCCATGGACGGGTTGGAGTTGTACGAGGACGGGAAGGTCGCCCAGCCGAGCAGGCCGCCGCTGAGGTTGGCGGTGTAGAAGTTCAGCGCGCCGGCGCCGCCCTGGCGGAGCGTCGACTTCATCTCCTTCTCGGCGGTGGAGCCGGAGGAGAGGTTGTACCAGGACGCGTTGTCCGTGTAGGTGGTCGCCGCGAGGGTGAACTGGAAGTTGGTGTTCACATTGCCGGTGCCCTGGCCGCCGAAGGCGGAGTTGAGGACCGCCATCTGGTTGTTGATGTCGGTGGCGCTGAGCTTGCCCGTCGTACCGCTGTGGATGACGTGGAAGTAGACCGGGATGTCGACGACGCCGGCGGTGGCGTTCATGCCGCCGGCGCGGGACGACTCCAGTCTCTTCTTCAGGTCCGCGTCCATGGCCTTGGCCTGGGCGGCGGTGACCTCGTTGGGCTCGTGGCCGTGGGCGTCGGCGCCACGGGACTTACGGGCGCTGGAGTGGGCGTCCGTACCGTCCTCGCACTCCTCGGCGGACAGGGCCGCGGCGGAGGTGTTCAGGGCCGGGGCGGCCGAGGGGGCGGAGAGGGGGGCCAGGGCCAGGGTTCCGGCCATGACGGCGGTGCCGAGCATACGACGTGACATACGCGGCGATATACGGGCAAGAGCACGCACGGTGACTCCTCGCGGGGGGTTGTGGAGAGGGACTTCCTCGCCACCGCGGGGAGATTACGGGTCCATGTCAGACGCTGATGAGGACCGATCAAGCCCAATCATTCCTAGGGCATATCAGGTCATCGAGAAGAAAAATTTGCGCTCGTTCCGGAGTTTGAGATGTCGACGTAACGAGCGAGGGTACGGAGGCGGGTGGTGTGTCCGGATTCGATCGCCCGAACACCACCACCCGACCTCGTGATGTGATCTCCCGTTAACAGAAGGAATCATGGCCGAAAATCGACCATGCCGTCCTCTCAGAGCACCGGCTGGTACACCCGCTCGACACGCTGCGTTCCGCTGAGCGTCCGGTAGGAACGTGCCCAGGCGGTCGTCGCGTCCGCCCTCGCCTTGTCGGAGACCGTGTAGTAGTCCATCTGCGAGCGCTCGGCCGTCACGTCGAGCACGCCGTAGCCGTGGTGGTCCATGTCCACCCACTTGACATGGCGGTTGGCTGCCCTGAGCGCCCCCGCCGCGACCACCGAGACCGTCCCGGGCGCCACCCGGAGGATGTCGTCGAGGTTGTCCGAGGTCACCGAGGTCACCACGAACTCGGTCGCCGCCGACTGCGACAGCGGATACGTCGCCGCCTTCACCGGTACGTCGTTGGCCCACGCCATGTGGATGTCACCGGTCAGGAAGACGGTGTTCCGGATGGATCGCCCGGTCAGATGCGCGAGCAGCTCCTTGCGGTCGTCCGTGTAGCCGTCCCACTGGTCGACGTTGACCGCCAGGCCCTCCTTCGGCAGCCCGAGCAACTCCGCGAGCGGCCCGAGCAGATGGGCCGGCAGCGAGCCGAAGGCGACCGGCGAGATCATCACCGACGTACCGACCAGCTTCCAGGTGGTGTCCGAGCCGGCGAGGCCCGACTTCAGCCAGTCCAGCTGGGCGCGCCCGGTGAGCGTGCGCTCCGGATCGTCGACCGCGCCGTTCCCCACGCTCGACTGCCGGGAGCGGAAGGAGCGCAGGTCGAGCAGGTGCAGATCGGCCAACTTGCCGAAGCGCAGCCGCCGGTAGACCGTGCCCTCCGTGGAGGTGCGGACCGGCATCCACTCGAAGTACGCCTGCTTGGCGGCGGCCACCCGGGCCGCCCACGCGCCCTCGGCGCCCTCCGTGTGGTTCTCCGCCCCGCCCGACCAGGCGTCGTTGGCGAACTCGTGGTCGTCCCAGATCGCGATCACGGGGTGGGCCGCGTGCAACGCCTGGAGATCGGGGTCGGTCTTGTACGTCGCGTGCCGGACGCGGTAGTCGGCCAGCGAGACGATCTCGTGCTTCGGCTCGTGCGGCCGGACCGTGGACCCCTCCGCCGGGTAGCCGCCGCTGGCGTACTCGTAGAGGTAGTCCCCGAGGTGGAGGACCGCGTCCAGGTCCGCGCGGGCGGCGAGATGGCGGTACGCGGAGAAGTAGCCGGCCTCCCAGTTGGCGCAGGAGACCACGCCGAAGCGGACGCCGGCGGCGGTGGCGTCGTGGGCCGGAGTGGTGCGCGTACGGCCGACCGGGGAGACGGTCCCGCCGGCCGTGAAACGGAACCAATAGGTGGTCGCCGGGCGCAGACCCCGGACGTCCGCCTTCACGGTGTGGTCGGAGAGAGCCGTGGCGGTGGCGGTGCCACGGGCCGCGATCGTGCCGAAGGCGCGGTCCTCCGCGATCTCCCACGCGACCGTGACATCGGGTCCTTCCAGGGAGCCGGGCACGGCGGCGCGGGTGGGGGTGACGCGCGTCCAGAGCAGGACGCCGTCGGGCAGCGGGTCGCCGGAGGCGACGCCGTGGAGGAAGACGGGTGCCTCGGAGTCCGCGGTGGCGGGGGAGGCGGCGCCCACCAGGGCCGGGGTGGCGACGGCCGTGACGGCGGCGGCTTTCACGACCGTACGGCGGGTGGGTGCTGAGGATATGAAACGACTGGTCACGGGCAGTCAGATTACTGACCAGTACGACGAACAGGCAGGCGAAAACCGGAAAGTTCGCCTGCCTGTCGGCCGATTGTCGCTGATCGGGGGCGCGTCAGCCCCGCACCGCGATCAGCCCTTCAGCGCCGGGGTCAGTGCCGCGTTGAACTCGTCCACCGTCAGCGGGGGGTTCTTGCTGCCCTCGGCGGTCAGCGTCTTGCCGTCCATCTTCAGCGTCGGGGTCCCCGTCACGCCGCTCGCGTCGAACGCGGCGGACATCTTCATCGCCCAGGCGTCGAAGGTGCCGTTCTCCACGTTCTTCTTGAACTGCGCGTTGCCCTTCAGGACCGGGACCGAGTCCGCGATCTCCAGGAGGTAGGAGTCCTTGGCGAACTTGTCCTGCGTCTCCTCCGGGTGGAACTTGGTGGAGTAGAGCGCAGCCTTGAACTTCAGGAACGCCTCCGGGCTCACGTCGAGCGCCGCGCCCAGAGCCGACAGGGCGTTCTTGGAGCCCTCGCCCTGGGCGGCGTTGTCGATGAAGGTGGCACCGATGTACTTGATCTTGTACTTGCCGTCCGCGACGTCCTTGTCGACCGTCGGGCCGACCTGCTGCTCGAACGTGGCGCAGACCGGGCAGCGCGAGTCCTCGTAGAGCTCCAGCGTCTTCTTGGCCTCCGGCTTGCCGATGACGACCGTCGTGCCGTTGGTGCCCTCGGTGTTCCTGGGCGCGGTGATGCTCGTCGCCTTCGCCGCCGCCTCCCACTGGGAGGGCTTGTTGGCCTGGACGACGATGTAGCCGACACCGCCCGCGACGGCGAGCGTGGCGACCGCCGAGACGCCGACGATCACCTGGCGGCGCATCTTGTCCTTCTTCGCCTGGCGTTCGCGCTCTATGCGCAGTCGCTCGCGGGCGGCCGCCTTGTTGGCCTGGCTGTTGCGTGCACTCATGATCGTGATCTCCGTGGAGTGAAAAGGAAAAGTGGGGACTGCGGTGCTCAGACGAGGGCGAGGCCCGAGCACGGAGGTCCCCGCCGTCCGACGGAGTGCACGAGAAGCCGGGCACCCGACCGGCGCGGCCGGTCCGACAGGCGCCCGCGGCGCACCGGAACCCGGCGCGTCACTCCGCGGAGCGCCGCCACCAGCAGCAGCGGCCGGAACGCGGAGGCAGCCACCGCGCCGGCCAGCCGGGCCAGCGCCCGCTCCCCGTGGCGCAGCCAGGCGGCGGCGAACAGCCCGACCGACACATGGGCGGCGAGGAGCAGCCACGGCAGAGCGGGGTTCGGCGTGTGCAGCAGGGCGGCCAGGCTCCCGCTCTCGGGCGCGGCCACGCCCGGCAGCGGTACGCCCACGGCGCCGCCGCACAGCAGGTCCACGCCGACCGAGCGCAGGGAACCGGCGACCGGGCCGCCCGCGGGGCCGTAACAGACCGTCTGCCCGGTGGTGAAGACCGTGTCGGCCGCCAGCTCCAGCGGTATCAACAGCCCGGCGATCGGCCCGAAGCCGCGCTCGCGGCCGGCCAGCGCGTAGGCCAGGGCGAAGACGGCGGCCGCGAGCATGCCGACGGTCGGCAGCGGCAACGGGACCCGGGACAGCAGCACGTGCGCGCCGGCGGACAGCGTCACGACCAGTGCCGTGAAGAGCGCCGCCCGCAGCCCCCTGAGCCGCGTCCCTGATATGTCCATAGCGCTGGAGAGTGTGCCATGCCTTCCTGTAAGACCCTCTTAAGGGATCCCTGTGAAGGATCAGAGGCCCGGGATCCGGCCGTTGCGGAACAGGTCCACGAAGATCTGGTGGTCGGCACGCGCGCGTGCGCCGTAGCTGTGCGCGAAGTCCACCAGGAGGTCCGCGAAGCCGTCCTCGTCGGCGGCGATCGCCGCGTCGATGGCCCGCTCGGTCGAGAACGGCACCAGCGAGTGGCCGCTGGAGTCGTCCGCCGCCGCGTGCATCGTCGCCGTCGCCCGGCCGAGGTCGGCGACGGTCGCCGCGATCTCCTCCAGGTCGTCGATGTCCGACCAGTCCAGGTCCACCGCGTACGGCGAGACCTCCGCCACGAGCTGCCCGGACCGGCTCCCTCCCTCTTCGATCTCCGTCCAGCCCAGCCACGGGTCCGCGTGCGCCTGCAGCGCCCGCTGCGAGATGACCGTGCGGTGACCCTCGTGCTGGAAGTACTGCCGTACGGCGGCGTCCGTCACATGGCGCGAGACCGCCGGCGTCTGCGCCTGCTTCATATAGATCACGACATCGTTCTCGAGGGCGTCGCTGTTGCCCTCGAGCAGGATGTTGTACGACGGCAGGCCGGCCGAGCCGATACCGACCCCGCGCCGGCCGACCACGTCCTTGACCCGGTACGAGTCGGGCCGCGCCAGGCTGGACTCCGGAAGCGTCTCCAGATAGCCGTCGAAGGCGGCCAGGACCTTGTAGCGGGTGGCCGCGTCCAGCTCGACGGAGCCGGCGCCCGAGGTGAAGCGGCGCTCGAAGTCCCGGATCTCCGTCATCGAGGCCAGCAGCCCGAAACGGGTCTTGGCGCGGGCGTCGCGCAGGGCGGCCAGGAGCGCGCCGTCGGCCGTGTCCAGCGTGAAGGGCGGGACCTCGTCGTTCTTGGCGCCCGTCGCCAGGGCGTGGACGCGCTCCCGGTAGGCGGCGGCGTAGATCCGTACCAGCTCGGTGATCTGCCCGTCACTGAGCGCCTTGGCGTAGCCGATCAGCGCCAGGGAGGCGGATAGCCGCTTCAGGTCCCAGGTGAAGGGGCCGACGTACGCCTCGTCGAAGTCGTTGACGTTGAAGACCAGCCGGCCGTTGGCGTCCATGTACGTGCCGAAGTTCTCCGCGTGCAGATCGCCGTGGATCCAGACCCGGCCGGTCCGCTCGTCCAGGTACGGGCCGCTGGGGCGCTCGCGCTCCAGGTCCGCGTAGAACAGGCATGCCGTGCCCCGGTAGAAGGCGAACGCGGAGGCGGCCATCTTGCGGAACTTGACGCGGAAGGCGGCGGGGTCGGCGGCGAGGAGATCACCGAAGGCGGTGTCGAAGACGGCGAGGATCTGCTCACCGCGCTGGGCGGCGGTGGGCTGGGGGACCGGCATCGAGGTGCCTCCTGGTGCGACGCTTGTGGTGACGAACAGGACGGTTGTTCCGTCGGGGACAACGCACGACCGTACCCGGGAGTGCCCGCCGACTGTCAGTCCGGAGACGTAGACTTCCACGCTGTCCCCCCAGACCGTTTTGGAGGCCTTCCGCCGTGACCAAGCCGCCCTTCACGCACCTTCACGTCCACACCCAGTACTCCCTGCTGGACGGTGCCGCGCGGCTCAAGGACATGTTCGACGCGTGCAACGAGATGGGCATGTCCCACATCGCGATGTCCGACCACGGCAACCTCCACGGGGCGTACGACTTCTTCCACTCCGCGAAGAAGGCCGGGGTGACGCCGATCATCGGCATCGAGGCGTATGTCGCCCCCGAGTCCCGGCGGAACAAGCGGAAGATCCAGTGGGGCCAGCCGCACCAGAAGAAGGACGACGTCTCCGGTTCCGGTGGTTACACCCACAAGACGATCTGGGCGGCGAACGTCACCGGACTGCACAACCTCTTCCGGCTCTCCTCCGACGCCTACGCCGAGGGCTGGCTGCAGAAGTGGCCGCGCATGGACAAGGAGACCATCGCGCAGTGGTCCGAGGGCCTGATCGCCTCCACCGGCTGCCCCTCCGGTGAACTGCAGACCCGGCTGCGCCTCGGCCAGTTCGACGAGGCCCTGAAGTCCGCCTCCGAGTACCAGGACATCTTCGGCAAGGACCGGTACTTCCTGGAGCTGATGGACCACGGCATCGAGATCGAGCGCCGCGTCCGCGACGGTCTCCTGGAGATCGGCAAGAAGCTCGGCATCCCGCCGCTGGTCACCAACGACTCGCACTACACGTACGCGCACGAGGCCGGCGCACATGACGCCCTGCTGTGCATCCAGACCGGCAAGAACCTCTCCGACCCGGACCGCTTCAAGTTCGACGGCACCGGCTACTACCTGAAGTCCACGGACGAGATGTACGCCATCGACTCCTCGGACGCCTGGCAGGAGGGCTGCGCCAACACGCGGCTGGTCGCCGAGCAGATCGACACCACCGGCATGTTCGAGGCCAAGAACCTCATGCCGAAGTTCGACATCCCGGAGGGCTACACCGAGGTCACCTGGTTCCGCGAGGAGACCATGCGGGGCATGCACCGCCGCTTCCCCGGCGGCATCCCCGAGGACCGCCTCAAGCAGGCCGAGTACGAGATGGACACCATCATCTCGATGGGCTTCCCGGGCTACTTCCTCGTCGTCGCCGACTTCATCATGTGGGCGAAGAAGCAGGGCATCGCCGTCGGCCCCGGCCGAGGCTCCGCGGCCGGTTCGATCGTCGCGTACGCCCTCGGCATCACCGACCTCGACCCGATCCCGCACGGTCTGATCTTCGAGCGGTTCCTCAACCCCGAGCGCATCTCGATGCCCGATGTCGACATCGACTTCGACGAGCGTCGGCGCGTCGAGGTGATCCGGTACGTGACCGAGAAGTACGGCTCCGACAAGGTCGCCATGATCGGCACGTACGGCAAGATCAAGGCGAAGAACGCGATCAAGGACTCCGCGCGCGTCCTCGGCTACCCGTACGCCATGGGCGACCGGCTCACCAAGGCCATGCCCGCCGACGTCCTCGGCAAGGGCATCGACCTCAACGGCATCACCGACCCCTCCCACCCTCGCTACAGCGAGGCGGGCGAGATCCGGGCGATGTACGAGAACGAGCCGGACGTGAAGAAGGTCATCGACACCGCCAAGGGTGTGGAGGGCCTGGTCCGGCAGATGGGTGTGCACGCCGCCGGCGTGATCATGTCCAGCGAGACCATCACCGAGCACGTCCCCGTCTGGGTGCGGCACACCGACGGCGTCACCATCACCCAGTGGGACTACCCGAGCTGCGAGTCGCTCGGCCTGCTGAAGATGGACTTCCTCGGCCTGCGCAACCTGACGATCATGGACGACGCCGTCAAGATGGTGAAGTCCAACAAGGGGATCGACATCGATCTCCTGGCCCTGCCGCTGGACGACCCCAAGACCTTCGAACTGCTCCAGCGCGGTGACACCCTCGGTGTCTTCCAGTTCGACGGCGGCCCCATGCGCTCGCTGCTGCGGCTGATGAAGCCCGACAACTTCGAAGACATCTCCGCCGTGTCCGCCCTGTACCGGCCGGGCCCGATGGGCATGAACTCGCACACCAACTACGCCCTGCGCAAGAACAAGCAGCAGGAGATCACCCCGATCCACCCGGAGCTGGAGGAGCCGCTCCGGGAGGTCCTCGGCGTCACCTACGGCCTGATCGTCTACCAGGAGCAGGTGCAGAAGGCCGCCCAGATCATCGCCGGGTACTCCCTCGGCGAGGCCGACATCCTGCGCCGCGTGATGGGCAAGAAGAAGCCCGAGGAGCTGGCGAAGAACTTCACCATCTTCCAGGCCGGTGCCAAGAAGAACGGCTACAGCGACGAGGCGATCCAGGCGCTCTGGGACGTCCTGGTCCCCTTCGCCGGCTACGCCTTCAACAAGGCGCACTCCGCAGCGTACGGCCTGGTCTCCTACTGGACCGCCTACCTCAAGGCCAACCACCCCGCCGAGTACATGGCGGGGCTGCTCACCTCGGTCAAGGACGACAAGGACAAGTCCGCGGTCTACCTCAACGAGTGCCGCCGCATGGGCATCAAGGTGCTGCCGCCCAATGTGAACGAGTCCGAGTCGAACTTCGCCGCCCAGGGCGACGACGTGATCCTCTTCGGCCTCTCCGCCGTACGCAACGTCGGCACCAACGTCGTCGAGTCGATCATCAAGACGCGCAAGGCCAAGGGGAAGTACAGCTCCTTCCCCGACTTCCTCGACAAGGTCGAGGCGGTCGTCTGCAACAAGCGGACCGTCGAATCGCTGATCAAGGCCGGCGCCTTCGACGAGATGGGCCACACCCGCAAGGGCCTGGTCGCCCACCACGAACCCATGATCGACAACGTGGTGGCGGTCAAGCGCAAGGAGGCCGAGGGACAGTTCGACCTCTTCGGCGGGATGGGCGACGAGACGAGCGAGGAGCCCGGCTTCGGCCTGGACGTCGAGTTCTCCGACGTCGAGTGGGAGAAGTCGTACCTCCTGGCCCAGGAGCGCGAGATGCTCGGCCTCTACGTCTCCGACCACCCGCTCTTCGGCCTGGAGCACGTGCTGTCCGACAAGACGGACGCCGGAATCTCCCAGCTGACGGGCGGCGAGCACTCCGACGGAGCGGTCGTCACCATCGGCGGCATCATCTCCGGCCTCCAGCGCAAGATGACCAAGCAGGGCAACGCCTGGGCCATCGCCACCGTGGAGGACCTGGCCGGCTCCATCGAGTGCATGTTCTTCCCGGCCACGTACCAGCTGGTCTCCACCCAGCTCGTCGAGGACACGGTCGTCTTCGTCAAGGGCCGCCTCGACAAGCGCGAGGACGTCCCCCGGCTGGTCGCCATGGAGCTGATGGTCCCCGACCTGTCGAACTCCGGCACCAACGCGCCCGTCGTGCTCACCATCCCGACGGTGAAGGTCACCCCGCCGATGATCAGCCGGCTCGGCGAGATCCTCGGGCACCACAAGGGCAACACCGAGGTACGGATCAAGCTCCAGGGCCCGCGGAAGACGACCGTGCTCCGGCTCGACCGGCACCGCGTCCAGCCCGACCCGGCGCTCTTCGGGGACCTGAAGGTGCTGCTCGGCCCGTCCTGCCTGGCCGGATAGCCCGCCCTGACCGTCCTGACAGGCCGGACAGGCCGGACAGGCCGGGCGGCATGCGGAAGGGGCGCGCCCGTCGTCACGGGCGCGCCCCTTACCGCATATCTGCGGATGGATCAGTTATGGCCGAAGCGCTTCTGCCTGCCCTTGCGGGCCATGTCGCCGGGAGTCACCTGCGAGGCGCGCTGCTCGGTCTGCGACTCCATCGCCGACTGCTGCGCCTGCTGGGTACCGCGCTCGGCCGGGGACTGCTTCTGCGGACGGTTCTGGTTCTTGTTCTTGGCCATGGTGATGCCTCCTCGGGGGGATCTCGGGGCCAGGGCCGCTGTCAGACTCACATACGGTATGAACCGCCGCATTTCGGATCATTACGGACCGTGAGCGCGCCGGTCAGCGCGCCGGGCGCGTGAGATCCGCCACGCCGATGATCCAGTTCCGGCCGTCAACCTCCCGGCCGTCGGGCAGACTCGAAGGATTCCGAAGCAACTCCCGATCCCGAGGTTCCCGAAAGAGGGTGGAACACGTGGACCGCTGCGTCGTTCTCGTGGACGCCGGCTATCTGCTGGGCGCCGCCGCGAGCCTCCTCGCCGGGGAACCGGCCCGTTCCCGGATCACCGTCGACCACGCCGCCCTCATCCAGGGCCTGCGCGAACGCGCCGAGGCCGACACCGAGCAGCCCCTGCTGCGCATCTACTGGTTCGACGGCGCACCCGACCGTGTACCCCAGCCCGAACACCGCCGACTGCGCGTGATGCCCCGCGTCACCGTCCGGCTGGGCGCCCTGACCCGCAGCGACGGCCGCTGGGCGCAGAAGGGCGTCGACGCCGCCATGCACGCCGAACTCACCGAACTGGCCAGAAACCGCGCCTGCTCCGACGTCGTCCTCGTGACCGGCGACGGCGACCTCCTGCCCGGCCTGATGTCCGCCAAGGAACACGGCGTCGCCGTCCACCTCTGGGCCGTCCAGGCCGCCGACGGCGACTACAACCAGTCCGAGGACCTCGTCGCCGAGGCCGACGAGCGCCGGGTCCTCGACCGCGCCTGGATCACCCGCGCCGTCCGCGCCAAGGACCTCACCGGCCTCTGCCCGCCCCCGCCCGCCCCGCGCCCCGAGATCGCCGCGATCCTCTCCGCCCCGCTGCCCGAATCGGCGCTCGCCGCCTCCGCCGAACGGGCCGCCGAGGCCGCCGCCTCGGCCGCCGGACAGAACGGAACACAGGCCCCCGCCCCCTCCACGCCGTCCACGAACGGATCGTCGGCGGGCGCCCCCGCATCCGGCGCAGGCAAGGGCGTCCCCACCCCCAAGGACCTCGCCGGGCTGCGCGGCCCCGGCGCCCAGGTCGCCCCCCAGCCGGCCAACGCGACCCTGCGCTGGTCCTCCGACAAGGGCTGGATCGAACGCCCCGGCAGCTCCCTCGGCGAACCCGCGGAGACGGCCTCGCTGCCGACCCTCGCCCAGCTCACCAGCGCCGAGCAGCGCTGGGCCGACCGAGAGGAGGACATCACCACCGTCGGCGGCGACCCCTTCGAAGTGGGACAGGTGTTCGCCCGCCGCTGGATGGAACGGCTCCCGGACCAGGGCCACGTCCAGCGGCTCTCCACGATGTACCCGCGCATCCCGCACCGCATCGACGGCGAACTCCTCCGGTACGCGGCGCGGTTCGGCCTGCTCGCCCACAAGGACGACCAGATCGACGAGCACGACCGGTACGCCATCCGGGCCGGGTTCTGGCGTGAGCTCGACGTCCGGGCCGCCGCGGAACACGCCCCCGCGGGGGAGTAGGCCCGGGGACCCCGTAGGCTCATCCCTCGTGAGTACGGTGTGCGTGGTGCGGGATCTGGTCAAGACGTACCCCGCCGCGCGCGGCAGGCGAGGAGCGCCCGCGACGCCCGAGGTGCGAGCCACCGACGGCATCAGCCTGGACGTCCGCGGCGGCGAGATCTTCGGCCTGCTCGGCCCCAACGGCGCCGGCAAGTCCACCCTCGTCCGCCAGCTGACCGGCCTCATGCGCCCCGACTCCGGCACCGTCGAGATGCTCGGCCACGACCTCGTACGCCACCCGGAGCGCGCCGCGCGGCTGCTCGCCTACCTCGGCCAGGAGTCCACCGCGCTCGACGAGCTGACGGTCGCGCTCGCCGCCGAGACCACCGGGCGGCTGCGCGGTCTGACGGCCCGGGACGCGCGTGCCGCGCGGGACGCCGTCCTGGAGGAGCTCGGCCTGACCGAGCTCGCCGGGCGGCCCCTGAAGAAGCTCTCCGGCGGGCAGCGACGGCTCGCCTGCGTCGCCGCCGCCCTGATCGGACAGCGGCCGGTCCTCGTCCTCGACGAACCCACCACCGGCATGGACCCGATCGCCCGGCGGGCCGTCTGGGCCGCCGTCGACCGGCGGCGCGCCGAACACGGCACGACCGTGCTGCTCGTCACCCACAACGTGATCGAGGCCGAGACCGTACTGGACCGGGTGGCCGTCCTCGAACGGGGCCGGGTCATCGCCTGCGACACCCCGGCCGGGCTCAAGGAACGCGTCGCCGGAGAGGTCCGGGTCGACCTGGTCTGGCGCGAACGCGCCCCTCTGGATGTCCCCGAGGTCGCCGCGCTGCGGACCTCGGCGCAGGAGTCCGGCAGGCGCTGGACCCTCCGGCTCGCCCCGGACGAGGCGAGGGCGGCGGTCGCCGCCGTCACGGGCGGCGCCGCGTTCGCGGCCCTGGACGACTTCACGCTGGCTACGCCGAGCCTGGAGGACGTGTACCTGGCACTGGGCGGCGAGACCAAGGGACTGGTGAAGGCGTGAGGCATCGCCCGAGTGACGGGAGCAGTACGCAGTGAGCATCGTGCCCGCCGAGGTCCTGTCGGCCGGGGCGCCGGTCGCCCAGGCCCGTGACGGCGACAGGGAGAGCGCCGCGCCCCTCGCGCCGCGTGCCCGGCTGCTGCCCGCCCTCGCCGCCGTGTACCGGGCGCAGCTCTCGCGCGCCCGGGTCTCGCGCATCCCGCTGCTCTTCGTGGCGACGTTCCAGTCCGTCGGGATCATGGTGCTGATGCGGGGTGTCGTCGACGGCGGGGCGGAGGCGCGGGCCGTGGTGGCCGGTTCGTCCGTCCTCGTCGTCGCCTTCGTCGCGCTCAATCTGCTCGCCCAGTACTTCGGGCAGCTACGGGCCGGCGGCGGGCTCGACCACTACGCGACGCTGCCGGTGCCGCCGGCGGCCGTGGTCCTGGGCGCGGCGGGCGCGTACGCCTCCTTCACGGTGCCCGGGACGGTGGTGACCGCCGTCATCGGGTCCGTACTCTTCGGGCTGCCGCTCGCCCATCTGTGGATCCTGGCGGCGGTCGTGCCGCTGGCCGGGGCGGCGCTCGCGGGGCTCGGAGCGGCGCTCGGACTGCTCGCGCCGCGCCAGGAACTCGCCACGCTCCTCGGTCAGCTGGGCATGTCGGCGGCGCTGCTGCTCGGTGTCCTGCCGGCGGACCGGCTGCCGGCGCCGATCGGCTGGGCGCGGGACCTGCTGCCGTCGACGTACGGGGTGGAGGCGCTGGCCCGGACGTTCGATCCGCGGCCGGACTGGGCGGCGGTCGGTCTCGACCTCGCGGTGTGCGGGGCGGTCGGTGTGGTGTCGCTGGCGGTGGCGACGTGGGCGTACCGGCGGGCGGCGGTCCGCTGAGGCGACGCGCGGGGGGACCTGGCACGATGGCGGGGTGACCGCACCTCTGACACCGCCTCACCAGCCGCAGCCGCACGACGCCCATGCGTGGCCCTCGCCGTACCCTCCGCTGTCCGGGGAGGACGGCGTACCGAGCACGGCGACGGAGCTGCGGCAGGCCGCCGTGGTGACCGCCGTCTCGACGGTGGCCGGGGCGGCGCTGGGGTTGCTGTGGCTGTGGCTGGCGCCGAGGGTGCCGCTGATCTCGGACGGCAAGGCGGTGTTCCTGCGCCACAGCGAGGGCGAGGCGGCGATCGGCGCGGACGGCACGTTCGTGCTGCTGGCGCTGGGGTTCGGGGCGGTCGCCGCGCTGGTCGTCTTCCTGTTCCACCGGCACGGCGGGGTCGCTCTCGTCCTCGCGCTGGCGGCGGGCGGCGTGCTCGGATCGCTGCTCGCGTGGGGCGTGGGGACGTATCTGGGGCCGACGCACGATGTGGTGGGCCATGCGAAGGCGGTCGGGTCGAACGTGGTGTTCGAGGCGCCGCTGAAGCTGGAGATGTGGCAGGGGGCGATTCTGGCGTGGCCGCTGGCGGCGATGATCGTCCACCTGGGCGTGACGGCGGTGTTCGGCCCCCGGGACCCGGAACCGGAATGGCCCCCGACGCCCCCGACGCCCCCGACGCCGTCGGCCCAGGGCTGAGGGCCTTCCCCCACCCCACCCCTCCCCGAAACCCTGACGGGCCCGGGGGCTCCGCCCCCGAACCCCCGGCGCGGCGGCTTCGCGTCGCGGGACCGGGGCCCCGCACGGCTGGCGGCCTCGCGCGGCGAGGGGGAGGGCTTGCGGGGGCCCGCACCTGTGGTGGCGGCAGCTTCGCGCCGCAGGACGTGCCCGCTCCCTGCGACAGCTTCGCGCCGCAGGACGTGCCCGCTCCCTGCGGCGGCTTCGCGCCGCGAGGGGCGAGGTCTGCGGGCCGGGCCCGCACTCTGCGTGGCGGCGGCTTCGCGCCGCGTGCCACTGGCCCCGAACGCTGGCGGCTTCACGGTGGCGGCTTCACGGTGGCGGCTTCGCGCCGCCGGACCGTGCCCGATCCGGGGCCCCGAACGCGTGGCGGCGTCGCGCCGCTCGCGCACCCGCCGGAGACTGCTACGCGCGGCCGATCGGGGCCAGGACCGCCGTGGTCAGGGTGGCCAGGTCCGTGGGGGAGAGTTCGACCTCCAGGCCGCGGCGGCCTGCCGAGACGCAGATGGTCGCGTGGGTGGCGGCCGAGGAGTCGAGGACCGTGCGGAGGCGTTTGCGCTGGCCCAGCGGGGAGATGCCGCCGCGGACGTAGCCGGTGGTGCGTTCCGCCGCGGCCGGGTCCGCCATCGCCGCGCGCTTGCCGCCCACCGCCGAGGCCAGCGCCTTGAGGTCCAGCTGGCCCGCGACCGGCACGACGGCGACCGTCAGTTCGCCGTCCACGTCCGCCACCAGGGTCTTGAAGACGCGGTCCGGCGACACGCCCAGCGCCTCCGCCGCCTCCTCGCCGTACGAGGGCGACGCCGGGTCGTGGTCGTACGCGTGGAGCGTGAACGGGGTGCCCGCCGCCGTCAGGGCGACCGTCGCCGGGGTCCCGCCGCCCCCGTTGGCCGCCTTCTTCTGCTTCTTCGCCACAGGGCTCCTCCGTCAGTTCGGGCTGGTCGGCGCCCGCGTCAGCTCCACCGCCGGCAGCGACGGCAGATGCCGCAGCACCGCCGTCTCGGCCCGCAGCAGCGAAAGTTCCTCGCGCAGCCGCGTCGCCGTGTCCGGCGCCTGCAGCAGCCGCTGCTTCGCCGGGGTGTCGAGCACCGCCGCCGCGGCGACCAGGTACGACACCACCGACGGGTCGTCCGGCAGCTCACTCGTCGTCAGCGACCGCTCCCGCGCGCCCGCGAGCCGCTTCTGGTAGTTCCGGAACGCCCGCAGCACGCCCTCGGCGAGCGTGCCCGCCTCGTCGCCCTGCTCCTCCGGGATCTCCTCGACCTCCGCCACCAGGAACGGCCCGCTCGCGTCGACCGACAGCAGCTTCACCCGGGTCGTCCCCGTCGCCATCACCTCGAAGCTGCCGTTCGCGCGCTCCCGGATCGTCGCCGCGTCGGCGATGCAGCCGACCCGGTGGAACGCCTGGATCGGGTCGGAGCCGAAGCCCGCGGCCGGTCCCTTCTCCGGCTGCGCCGTCGGATCCGGCATGCCGGGTGCGGTCTGCGCGACCTCACGGCCGTCGCGGATCGCCACGACGGCGAAGCGGCGCGGCTCCGACTCGTCGGTCTTCAGCAGCTCGCGCATCATGGCGCGATATCGCTCCTCGAAGACGTTCAGGGGCAGCACGAGGCCCGGGAACAGCACCGCGTTGAGCGGGAAGAGAGGCAGGCGAGCGGTGGTCACAGCGGTCAAGCGTAATGGTCGCGGGGCCCGCCTCGTCCGGCCCGTCCCTGTCCGGCTCCCCGCAGTGGCGTCGCACGGGCGACTTCCAGCCGTGCCGCGTCCCGCGCCGCGAGGAACCGGGCGAGCGGATCCTCGCCCACCAGCGTCCAGGGGAAGGACGTCGCGTACGGCCCCACCCGCCGGAACTCCTCCAGTGCCTCGTCCCACCGCCTGCGCCGCATCAGGACGTAGACGAGCACGTTGCGGACCTCGGCGGGCCACGGATCGCCGGCCGGATAGTCGGCGGACAGCGTGATCGCCCGGTCCGCCGCCGCGTCGATCCGGTCCTCGTGCGGGTGGCCGTGGCCGACCAGGAGCTCGGCGAAGGCGGCCCGGGCGGGCAGAGCCTGGACCAGCGAGCCGGGGAGCGCGTCCTCCGCGGCCTGCTCCGCGAAGTCGAAGCACTCGCGGTGCGAGCCGTACCACTGGGCCGAGAGGTACTTCAGGGCGGCGACATGGCAGCCGTAGTGGTGCGGGGAGCGGCGCACCGCCTGCTCCCACAGCGACTCGAAGACCGTGTGCCCGGCGTGCGTGCCGCGTGCGTGGTCCAGGGCGAGACGCCACGGCACCGGATCGCGCGGTGCCGCCTCGGAGGCCGCGTCGATCAGCGGGCCCAGCTCGCGCAGCCGTTCGGCGCGGGCCGGCGACTCCCACGCCCTGCGCACCGCCAGCTGGGCCTTGACGAGGAGGGCGTCGGGGTCGCGGGGCGTGGCGGCGAGCCAGTGGGCCAGCCATTCGTCACGGCTGTAGGCGAAGGTGGCCAACCGCGCGACATACCGGTCCCGGTTCTCCCATTCGGCGGCCTCCCGGGTCGTGGCGAGGAGCTTGGCCGCCGGCTCCGGGTCCGCCAGGGCGGCGGCGACCAGCGCGGGGGCGAGCCGTTCGTCCGGCACGTCGAGCAGCACGTCGTCGTCCGGCGGCAGGGCGGCGGTGAGCCGGGGCGCGTGCCGGACGAGTCGGGCGGTGCCGATCAGGGCGCGGAGCAATGACATGGTGCGGACCATTGAAAACCGCAGGTGAGGGCGGCGCCAGTGGAGAGCTGTGAAGCTTTGGTAGCGGCGGGAAAGTTGTCCTGACCGAGGTCAAGACCGGGTAAAGAAAGAGGTGAGGTTCGCGGGAATGCGTGCTCCGCGCGCCCCGTCCGTCCCGCGCCCCGGAGACGCCCCGCATCGCGCGCCCCGGCACCGCCCCGCCCCGCGCTAGCCCCGCCTCAAAAGTCTCGACGCCCCCGCCGCCACCGTCGTCGCCAGAACCCATCCCAGCAGGATCAGTACGGTCGAGACCCACTGCCAGGCGCCCTCCAGCCGCCAGTAGCCGTCCTGGCCCAGGTTGATCACCGGCAGCAGCAGATCGAGCGCGTACAGCGTGGCGTTCCACCGAGGGGACTCGTCGCCCTTCAGCGGCACCGGGTCGTAGCGCGAGAACGCCACCGCACCGGCCGCCCACAGCACCGCCATCCACAGCGCGGCCCGCCCCGGGCGGTAGCCGTACGCCACCGTCCAGTCCTGGAGGTAGCCCCACAGCTTGCCGGCCACCGGCAGCGTCTCCCGGCGTCTGCGCTGCTTGGCGAGCAGCACCTCCCGGGCGTCCGCGTCCTCCCCGCTGGCGCGCAGCACCGTCGCCAGCCGTTCGTACGGCTCCGGGGCGTACTCCGGGGTCGCCGCCGCCACCCACTCGAGCCGCCGGGCCAGTGGGAAGTGGCCGTACGGCACCAGGTTCTCGTAGACGAAACCGTTCATCGCGAGCCCGCCGGGCCCCGGCCAGCTGGTCGACAGGTCGATCAGGGTCACGATCTTGGCGCCGTTGAGCACCACCCGCCCCTCCTCCGGGCGCTCGCCGTTGAACCGCAGCTCCGGCGTGACGATCCGGCGCAGCGACACCTCCTCACGGTGCGCCCCGTTCAGCATGAAGCGGGCGTAGTGCAGGTCCACCGCGTCACCGAACCGCCCGTCGTCGAGCCGCACCCCGCCATGGCACTCGACCGGCTTGCGCCGCGCCCCCCGCACCGGTGTGTACCCGATGCCGTACGGGGGAGTGGCCGTGGCGTTCCCCGTGGACTCGTACACCCAGGCCGCGTTCAGATACAGCGAACGCTCCACCGTCAGCTGCGGCGCGTTCAGCGCCCGCCGCTCCTGCGCCCCGCGCAGCACACTGCCCCGCAGGCTGAGCGAGACGCCCACCTTCGCGCCGCGCAGACTCAGCTCGCCATGCGTCTCGATCAGCTCCGCCTGCAGGTCCTGCGCCACCACGAGACCGTCCGCGGTGATCGCCCGGCCTCGCCGGTCGGGCCACACCTGGATCTGGTTGATCAGCAGATCCGTGCCGATCTGCGCGTCCGTGAGCCGGATGCCCCGCTCCACCCGGCAGCGCGGCAGATGGAGGTCGCCCTCGGTGTGCAGCCGCGCCCCCTCCAGGCGCGGGATCGCGCACTCCACCATCCGCAGCGTCCCGAAGTGCGCCTCCGGCAGCACGATCTCGTGGTCGAACCGGCAGCGGTTCAGCTCCACGTACGGACCTATCGTCCCGCCCGCGAGGTTCAGCGCCCCCGTGATCCGCACCCCCCGCAGCTTGAGCGCCGCGACCCGCCCCGACCGGGCCGCCGGGCCGTCGAGCAGCAGCAGAGCCACCACCTCGGCGCGCACACTGCGCTCGTCCCCCCACGGATGCGATCCGAACGGATCGTCCCGTGTCGCGTCCCCGTCGCTCATGTCACAGGTCCTGCCCACCCGGAACGCCCACCACATGGACCGCTCCGGGCCCGTGAGACCGTCCGGCATACCGTCCTCGTGCGGCTCGGTCACTGCCGCCCCCTCGCTTTCCACGAACCCGCTTTCCTGGATTCGTACAGCCGTTCTTCCCGCTGAGTGACGGACTGAACGCTAACGGTCAGCTGTGGCGACAAGACGCCAGTGTGGCTCGTATCAGCCAGTGATACGGACGTCCGGCGCCTGTGGGGCGTCTGAGAGAATTGACCCGTGATCTCTCGAATCGATCTGCGCGGCGACACCCTCCCCGAGGGTGGCGCTCTGCGCGACCTGCTGCCCCGTGCCGAGTTCGACGTGGAAGCCGCCCTGGAGAAGGTGCGGCCGATCTGCGAGGACGTCCGGCATCATGGCGCGGCCGCGGTGATCGACTACGGGGAGAAGTTCGACGGCGTACGCGTCACCGACCTGCGGGTCCCCGCCGAGACGATCGCACGCGCCCTCGACGAGCTCGACCCGGCGGTCCGGGCGGCCCTGGAGGAGTCCATCCGCCGGGCCAGGATCGTCCACCGCGAGCAGCGCCGCACCACCCACACCACGCAGGTCGTGCCCGGCGGCACGGTCACCGAGAAGTGGGTCCCGGTCGAGCGCGTGGGCCTCTACGTCCCCGGCGGCCGCTCCGTGTACCCCTCGTCCGTCGTCATGAACGTCGTCCCCGCCCAGGAGGCCGGCGTCGAGGGCGTCGCCATCGCGTCGCCGCCGCAGAAGGAGTTCGGAGGCCTGCCGCACCCGACGATCCTCGCCGCGTGCGCGCTGCTCGGCGTCGACGAGGTGTACGCCGCGGGCGGCGCCCAGGCCATCGCGATGTTCGCCTACGGCACCGAGGGCACCGAGGACGCGCCCGGCTGCGCCCCCGTCAACCTGGTCACCGGCCCCGGCAACATCTACGTCGCCGCCGCCAAGCGCCTCCTCAAGGGCCGTATCGGCATCGACGCCGAGGCCGGACCGACCGAGATCGCGATCCTCGCGGACTCCACCGCCGACCCGGTGCACGTCGCCGCCGACCTGATCAGCCAGGCCGAGCACGACCCGATGGCCGCCGCCGTCCTCGTCACCGACTCCGAGGAGCTCGCCGCCGCCACCGAGGCCGAGCTGAAGACCCAGGTCGCCGCCTCCAAGCACATCGACGACCGGATCGTGCCGGCTCTGGCCGGAAAGCAGTCCGCGATCGTCCTCGTCCGCGACCTGGAGGACGGCCTCAAGGTCGTCGACGCGTACGGCGCCGAGCACCTGGAGATCCAGACCGCCGACGCCGCCGCCCGCGCCGACCGCGTCCGCAACGCCGGCGCGATCTTCGTCGGTCCCTGGGCCCCGGTCTCACTGGGCGACTACTGCGCCGGCTCCAACCACGTGCTGCCCACCGGCGGCTGCGCCTGCCACTCCTCGGGCCTGTCCGTGCAGTCCTTCCTGCGCGGCATCCACATCGTGGACTACACCCGCGACGCCCTCGCCGAGGTCACCCACCACGTGGTGACCCTCGCCGAGGCGGAGGACCTGCCCGCCCACGGTGCCGCCCTGAAGGCCCGGTTCGGATGGAAGGTGCCCGAGAGCAAGTGACCTCGCACGACACGGTCGGCATCGACGACCTCCCCATCCGCGACGAGCTGCGCGGCAAGTCCCCGTACGGCGCGCCCCAGCTCGACGTCCCCGTCCAGCTGAACACCAACGAGAACCCCTACCCGCTGCCCGAGCCCCTCGTGGCCCGGATCGCGGAGCGGGTCGCCGAGGCCGCCCGCGGCCTCAACCGCTATCCCGACCGGGACGCCGTCGAGCTGCGCACCGAGCTCGCCCGCTATCTCACCCGTACCGGAAAGCACCCGGTCTCGGTCGAGAACGTGTGGGCCGCCAACGGCTCCAACGAGGTCCTCCAGCAGCTGCTGCAGACCTTCGGCGGCCCCGGCCGTACGGCCATCGGCTTCGAACCCTCGTACTCGATGCACGCGCTCATCGCCCGCGGCACCGGCACCGGCTGGATCTCCGGACCGCGCGGTGACGACTTCACCATCGACGTCGAGGCGGCCGAGAAGGCGATCGCCGAACACCGGCCGGACGTCGTCTTCATCACCTCGCCCAACAACCCCACGGGCACGGCCGTCGAGGCCGAGACCGTCCTCGCGCTGTACGAAGCCGCCCAGGCCGCCAAGCCCTCGCTCGTGGTGGTCGACGAGGCGTACGTCGAATTCAGCCACCGCGACTCGCTGCTGCCGCTGATCGAGGGCCGGCCGAACCTGGTCGTCTCCCGCACCATGTCCAAGGCCTTCGGCGCCGCCGGACTGCGCCTGGGCTATCTCGCCGCCCACCCCGCCGTGGTCGACGCCGTGCAGCTCGTACGCCTGCCGTACCACCTGTCCGCCGTCACCCAGGCCACCGCGCTGGCCGCCCTGGAGCACACCGACACGCTCCTCGGATACGTCGAGCAGCTCAAGACCGAGCGCGACCGCCTGGTCACCGAGCTGCGGACCATCGGCTTCGACGTCACCGAGTCCGACGCCAACTTCGTCCAGTTCGGCCGCTTCGACGGAGCCGAGGGCTCCCACGCGGCCTGGCAGAAGATCCTCGACCGGGGCGTCCTGGTCCGGGACAACGGCGTGCCGGGCTGGCTGCGGGTCACCGCCGGCACCCCCGAAGAGAACGACGCGTTCCTCGATGCGGTTCGCGCACTGAAGAAGGAGCAGAGCTCATGAGCCGCGTAGGACGGGTCGAGCGCACCACCAAGGAGACCTCCGTCGTCGTCGAGATCGACCTCGACGGCACCGGCAAGGTCGATGTCGCCACCGGCGTCGGCTTCTACGACCACATGCTCGACCAGCTCGGCCGCCACGGCCTGTTCGACCTCACGGTCAAGACCGACGGCGATCTGCACATCGACTCCCACCACACCATCGAGGACACCGCCCTCGCGCTGGGCGCCGCCTTCAAGCAGGCCCTCGGCGACAAGGTCGGCATCTACCGCTTCGGCAACTGCACCGTCCCCCTGGACGAGTCGCTCGCCCAGGTGACCGTGGACCTCTCCGGCCGTCCCTACCTGGTGCACACCGAGCCCGAGAACATGGCGCCGATGATCGGCTCCTACGACACGACGATGACCCGGCACATCTTCGAGTCCTTCGTCGCGCAGGCCCAGATCGCGCTGCACATCCACGTGCCGTACGGCCGCAACGCCCACCACATCGTGGAGTGCCAGTTCAAGGCGCTGGCCCGGGCCCTGCGCTACGCCTCCGAGCGCGACCCGCGCGCGGCCGGCATCCTGCCCTCCACGAAGGGCGCGCTCTAATCACATGACCGGCCTCTCCACCATCCTGATCGTCGTCGGGCTCTTCCTCGCCGGCGGTGTGTACTCCTTCGTCAAGCAGAAGATGCCCAAGGGCCTCATCGTGCTGGTGACCATCGCCTCCGTGATGTGCCTCGTCGCCGGCGTCCTGCGGATTCAGGGAATCTGGGAATGAGCGGTATGAGCACTGCGAGCACCCCCAAGAAGGTCGTCGTCTTCGACTACGGCTTCGGCAACGTCCGCTCCGCCGAGCGGGCCCTCGCCCGGGTCGGCGCCGACGTCGAGATCACCCGCGACTACGACAAGGCGATGAACGCCGACGGACTCCTCGTCCCCGGCGTCGGAGCCTTCTCCGCCTGCATGAAGGGCCTCAAGGAGGCCCGAGGCGAGTGGATCGTCGACCGCCGGCTCTCCGGCGGCCGCCCCGTCATGGGCATCTGCGTCGGCATGCAGATCCTCTTCGCCCGGGGCATCGAGCACGGCGTGGAGACCGAGGGACTCGACGAGTGGCCCGGCACGGTCGAGCCGCTGAAGGCCCCGGTCGTGCCCCACATGGGCTGGAACACCGTCGACGCGCCCGAGGACAGCCAGCTGTTCGCGGGCCTCGACGCCGACGCCCGGTTCTACTTCGTGCACTCCTACGCGGTGCGCGAGTGGAACCTGGAGATCGGCAACCCCAACATCCGCGCCCCCAAGGTCACCTGGGCCACCCATGGCGAGCCCTTCGTCGCGGCCGTCGAGAACGGCGCCCTGTGGGCCACCCAGTTCCACCCCGAGAAGTCCGGCGACGCCGGCGCCCAGCTCCTCACCAACTGGATCGAGACCCTCTGATCATGGCTCAGAAGCTTGAACTCCTCCCCGCCGTCGACGTCCGCGACGGCCAGGCCGTCCGCCTCGTGCACGGCGAGTCCGGTACGGAGACCTCCTACGGTTCCCCGCTGGAGGCGGCCCTCGCCTGGCAGCGCTCCGGCGCCGAGTGGCTGCACCTGGTCGACCTCGACGCCGCCTTCGGCACCGGCGACAACCGTGAGCTGATCGCCGAGGTCGCCCGCGCCATGGACATCAAGGTCGAGCTGTCGGGCGGCATCCGCGACGACGCCTCGCTCGCCGCCGCCCTGGCCACCGGCTGCACCCGCGTCAACCTGGGCACCGCCGCCCTGGAGACCCCCGAGTGGGTCGCCAAGGTCATCGCCGAGCACGGCGACAAGATCGCCGTCGGCCTCGATGTGCGCGGCACCACCCTGCGCGGCCGCGGCTGGACCCGGGACGGCGGCGACCTCTACGAGACGCTGGCCCGCCTCGACTCCGAAGGCTGCGCCCGCTACGTCGTCACCGACATCGCCAAGGACGGCACGCTGCAGGGCCCCAATCTGGAGCTGCTGCGCAACGTGTGCGCCGCGACGGACAAGCCGGTCGTCGCCTCCGGAGGCGTGTCCTCCCTGGACGACCTGCGCGCCCTGTCCGGGCTCGTCCCCGAGGGCGTGGAGGGCGCGATCGTCGGCAAGGCGCTGTACGCCAAGGCGTTCACCCTGGAGGAGGCGCTGGAGGCGGTGGCTTCCGTATGACCGACCCCGTGCGCAAGGTCGTGACCGGCGCTCCCTGGGAGGAGCAGTTCGGCTACTCCCGCGCGGTGGAGCTGCCCAACGGCCTGGTCCTCGTCTCCGGCTGCACGTCGATGGTCGACGGCCAGATCGCCGACGGCGGTCCGTACGACCAGGCGGTCAACTCCTTCAACGTGGCCTTCGCCGCGCTGAAGCAGCTGGGCCTGGGCGTGGAGGACGTCGTGCGGACCCGGATGTACCTCACGCACGCGCGCGACGTGGACGACGTCGGCCGGGCGCACAAGGAGCTGTTCGACGCCGTACGCCCCGCCGCGTCGATGATCATCGTTTCCGGCTTCGTCGATCCGCGGCTCGTCGTGGAGGTCGAGGTCGAGGCGTTCCGCTCCGGCGGACAGAGGAGTGAGACGGCATGAGCCTCGCCGTACGAGTGATTCCCTGCCTGGACGTGGACAACGGCCGGGTCGTCAAGGGCGTCAACTTCCAGAACCTGCGCGACGCGGGCGACCCCGTCGAGATGGCCAAGCTGTACGACGCCGAGGGCGCCGACGAGCTGACCTTCCTCGACATCACCGCCTCCTCGGGCAACCGGGAGACGACCTACGACGTGGTGCGCCGCACCGCGGAGCAGGTCTTCATCCCGCTCACGGTGGGCGGCGGCGTCCGGTCGGCGGACGACGTCGACAAGCTGCTGCGGGCCGGTGCCGACAAGGTCGGAGTGAACACCGCGGCCATCGCCCGGCCCGAGCTGATCCAGGAGATCGCGGAGCGCTTCGGCCGCCAGGTCCTCGTCCTCTCGGTCGACGCCCGGCGCACGGCTTCCGGCTCCTTCGAGGTCACCACGCACGGCGGCCGCAAGGGGACCGGCATCGACGCCGTCGAGTGGGCCCACCGGGCCGCCGAGCTGGGCGCGGGCGAGATCCTGCTCAACTCGATGGACGCCGACGGCACCAAGGACGGCTACGACACCGAGATGATCGCCGCCGTGCGCAAGCACGTGACCGTGCCGGTGATCGCGAGCGGTGGCGCGGGCAAGCTCTCCGACTTCCCGCCGGCCATCGCGGCGGGCGCGGACGCGGTGCTCGCGGCCTCCGTCTTCCACTTCGGCGACCTGCGGATCTCGCAGGTCAAGGACGCGCTGCGGGAGGCGGGCGAGCTGGTCCGCTGAGCCGCCCGATCTGTTGAGGCCCCCGCCGGGCGACCGGCGGGGGCCTTGCTCTCGGCCAAATGCGCAGGACTTTTTGTGCAATTTATATTGCGCAAGTTTTCTTTCGTATCTACGGTCGTGTCCATGACCGCTCCCGACCCTCGCCGGATCACCGACCTCGGCACCCTCAAGGCCATCGCGCACCCGCTGCGCATGAAGCTCTACCGGGCCCTGCTCGTGGCTCGTACCGCCACCGCCTCGCATCTCGCCGAGCAGGTCGACGAGGCGGTCTCCCTCGTCAGCTACCACCTGCGCAAACTCGCCGACCACGGCCTGATCGAAGAGGCCGCACCCCAGTCGGCGGACGGCCGCGAGCGGTGGTGGAAGCCCAGCTCGCAAGGGCTCAGCGTGTACGACGAGGACTTCCGCGACGCCCCCGAGAAGGTGGCCGTCAGCGCGGCGCTCGGCCGCACGGTCTTCGAACAGCGCAGCGAGCTCTACCGCGCCTTCCTCGACCGGAAAGCGGCCTGGAGCGAGGAGTGGCGATCGGCGTCCATCGGCTCCGAGTGGATGCCCCGGCTCACCGCGGCCGAGCTGGCCGAGCTGCGACGCGAACTGGACGCCGTGCTGAAGAAGTACGACGACAAGGGCCGCGCCGCGGACCGGGCCGGCGACACCGAGGGCCGCGAGCACGTCGCCGTGCACCTGTACGGATTCCCGTTCCGTACGTGAGACCGAGCCGGGCCGCCACTCTCCGAGAAAGCGATGCGTCGTGACCGTCACCGAGATGTCCGGCACCACCCCCAGCGCCGCCCCCGGGGAGCGGCCCGCCTACCGCGATCCCAACGTCCTGCGCTGGCTCACCGCCTACGGCGCGTCCACCATCGGCGACAGCGTCTACTACCTGGCCCTCTCCTGGGCCGCCGTACGCGGCGGGAGCCCGGCACAGGCCGGACTCGTGCTCGCCGTCAGCGCCGTGCCGCGCGCCCTGCTCATGCTCGGTGGGGGAGTGATCGCCGACCGTTTCGGCCCGCACCGGGTCGTCGTCGTCTCCGACGCGGTCCGTGCCCTGATCGTCCTGGGGGTGGCGGCCCTGCTGTTCACCACCGCTCCCGGCCTGTGGCCGCTCGCGGCCGTCGCCGTCGTCTTCGGCATCGTGGACGCCATGTTCATGCCCGCCGTGGGCGCCCTGCCGCCCCGGATCGCCCCGCCCGGCCAGCTCACCCGCATCCAGGGCATGCGCGGCCTCGCGCACCGGTCCTCGCTCGTCCTCGGCGCCCCGCTCGGCGGCCTCGCGGTCGCCCTCGGCGGACCGGCCGCCGCGTTCGGCGCGGCCGGGCTGCTCTTCGCGGTCTCGCTGCCGCTGCTCCTGACCCTGCGCGTCGCCCCGCTGCCCACCGACGGCGAACGGACCGAGGGCACCCCGTGGCGGGATCTCGCCGACGGGCTCCGCTACATCCGCCGCCACCGGGTCCTCGGCCCGCTGATGATCGTCATCGCCCTGAGCGACCTCGGCTTCGTCGGCCCGCTCAACGTCGGCCTCGCCCTGCTCGCCGACGCGCGCGGCTGGGGCGCCGCCGGCATCGGCTGGGTCCTCGCCGGCTTCGGCGTGGGCGCCGGAGCGGCCTCGCTGCTGCTGACCGTACGGGGCCGTGTCCCGCGCGCCGGGGCCGTCATGGCCTGGACGATCACGATCGGCGCGGGGGCGATCACCGCCCTCGCGTACGTACCCGGGCTCCCCGTCGCGGTGGCCGCCTCCCTCGCGCTCGGCCTCCTCGCCGGGCTCAGCGGCTCGCTGTGCGGGGCCCTCACCCAGACTGCCTGCGACCCCGCCTACCTGGGCCGGGTCACCTCCGTCTCCCACTTCTTCAGCCTCGGCGTGGCCCCGCTGACCTTCCCCCTCACCGGCGCGGCGGTGGGCCTGTGGGGACCCGGCCCGGTCTTCGCGGCCAGCGCCGCGATCTGTGCGGTGGGCGGCGTGTACGGGCTCCTGGTCCCGGCCCTGCGCGGTGCGGAGTTGCCGACGGTGCCGGCCCGGCGTACCTAGGTCGTGTCCGGACACTCCCTAGACGAGTAAGTCCGAAGTGCTGGTCACTGATCGCCTACGACCACTGACCAGCACTTCGGACTTACTCGTCTAGGGCCTGACCCGCGCCTGTCGTCGAGGGGCCTGTTCGCTCCTGAGGAGGGCGTCCGTCACGAGGCGGACTCCCCGGGCCAGGCGGCTCAGCTGCTCCAGTTCGAAGGCGTACAGCCTGATCGTGCTCTCGATCGTGGAACCGGACACGCCGAGCGTGGGCAGCTCCGCACGGCAGGTCTGCATCGCCACCCGCACCGCACGGACCTCGTGCTCGATCTGCAGCTGGGCGTGGCGGGCCAGCAGAACGGGATGACGCGTGAGGGTGGTGTAGCCGCCGTAGCGGGCCGGGAGGAGCTCGCGCAGCCATCGGACGGCCGTGCCTTCCCAGTCGCGGTTGCCCGGGGTCGTGACCGAGTAGGGCCAGTCGCTGCTGACCGGAGTGCGGTGGTGGGACATCGTTGTCGCCTTCGGGAGGGGCCTGTTCGGAGGGGTGCGGCGGCTCGGCCCAGGGGTTGACCGGAGCCGCCGCAGAGGCACCCGCGCGAAGCGCGACGTGCCCCGGGGGAACAACCCAGGGGTCGACTGAGGAGGAGGGGGTCGACCCATCGGCGTTCGATCCGAGCCCGCGGGGGCACGTGTAGTAAATATATATACCGTCGAGTAAGCAAGGGCATGAAAAAATTCATGCGTCCCCGAGGCAGCGAAAAGCCGGTCCCGCGGTGTCGGGACCGGCTCAGTCCTCCAGGAAGAAGTCGTACTGGTCCGACGCCTGCTCGTACTTCTCCAGCCGGACCTGCGTGCGCTCCGGATCGGCGTCCGCCATGGCCTGCAGGATCGCCGCGGAGAGGACCCCCGGCGCCGCGTACGAGTCGAAGACCAGCCGCGAGCCCGTACCGGCCGTGAGTGCCACGTCGGCCTCGTGGGCCAGCGGCCCGAGCGCCCTGTCCGTGATCAGCGCGACGCGCAGCCCGGTACTGCGCGCTGCTCTCATGGCGGCGAGGGTCTCCTTGGCGTGCCGGGGCATCGCGAAGGCCAGCACCCAGGTGCCGCCCGCCTCGCGAGACTGGAGCAGTGCGTCGTAGGCGACGCTGCCGCCACGGGTCACCACCCGCACATCGGGGTGGATGCGCCGCGCCGCGTAGGCGAAGTACTCCGCGAGGGAGACCGAGATCCGCAGGCCAAGCACGGTGAGCGGGACGGATCGGGCGAGCTCGCGGCCGATGTCGAGGATGCGGTCGGTGTTCGCGAGGGTGCGGCGCAGCGACGTCAGGTTCTCGATCTCGGCGTCGACCGCCGCCTGGAGCTCGTTGCGCCGCTGCGCCTGCAGGTCCTCGGGGGATCCGGCGATCGCACTGAGGGCGATGGGCTGGAGCGCATCCCTGAGTGCGGGGTATCCGCTGAAACCGAGTGACGACGCGAACCGGGTCACGGACGGCTGGCTTACGCCCACGCGTTCCGCCAGCTCGGTGATCGACAGGAACGCGGCCTCGGTGAGGTGGTCGAGCAGGAACTGTGCGATACGCCGCTGGCCCGGTGAGAGCCGGTGTCCGCCGAAGAGCGCGCGCACCCGCTCGACGGGCGTCGCCTCCTCCGTCTCCGGGGCAGGCGCGCCGGGTGTGATCGCCGCCGCCTGCGCGCGTGCCTGTTGGCCTGATGGCACGGGGTGCCTCCGTTTCGTCCCGATGCCGCCCAAGATAGTTCACGGACGATCGCTGCAGGAGACAACTGTCATACCGCGCGAGCGTCGCGAGACGGGTCGCCCGCCAGCGCGCTGACGGACTGTCCGATCGGCGTCGGGCGGGGCGTTTCCGTGCGCGGACGGGGCGTTCGCGTGCGCGGGCCTGACGTTTCCTGCGCGGACAGGGCGTTCCCGCGCGCGGAAAGGGCGTTCCCGTGCGGGGTGAGCCCGCACGGGCGGACGAAGGGTCCTAGATCCCCAGCTGTTTCGCCTGGTGCAGCCGCTCCACGGCCTCCTGCTCGCCGTCCAGCTCCACCTTCGCCGCGTCCTGGCGGCCGAAGAGGAACATCGTCAGCTCGCCAGGCTCCCCGGAGACCGTCACCACCGGGGTGCCGCGGTGCGCCACCGCCGTCTGGCCGTTCGGGCGGCGCAGGACCAGGCCCACCGGGGCCTTGCGGCCGAGGAGCCGCGCGCCCTTCTCCAGGCGGTTCCACAGCGCGTCCGAGAAGACCGGGTCCAGCTCCCGCGGCGACCAGTCGGGCTGGGCCCGGCGGACGTCCTCCGCGTGGACGTAGAACTCCACCGTGTTCGCCCCCTCGTCCACCTGCTTGATGGTGAACGGGGACATCCGCGGCGGCCCCGTACGGATGAGCTGGATCAGTTCCTCGTACGGCTTCTCGGCGAATTCGGCCTGCACCCGGTCGAGCCGGGCCTTCAGCGCCGGTACGAGCGTCCCGGCGGCCGCGTCCGGACGGCGCTCGCGCACCACCACATGGGCCGCGAGGTCCCGGGTCAGCCAGCCCTCGCAGAGCGTCGGGGCATCGGGCCCGGCCGCCTCCAACAGGTCGGCGAGCAGAAGTCGTTCACGCTTGGCATGGGTCGACATGCCCGCCAGCGTACGGCCCGGGCCGCCGGTCCGCCCAGTGGACGCTCCGCCGGGCGAACGCCGCGGTCACGGCACAATGGCCGCATGAGCAGCAATCTCGACCCGGCCATCTCCGCCCGCCTCAAGCGCAGCCCGGACGGACTCGTCCCGGCGATCGCCCAGCAGTACGACACCGGCGAGGTGCTGATGCTCGGCTGGATGGACGACGAGGCCCTGCACCGCACCCTCACCACCGGCCGCTGCACCTACTGGTCGCGCAGCCGCCAGGAGTACTGGGTCAAGGGCGACACCTCCGGCCACGTCCAGCACGTCAAGTCCGTCGCCCTCGACTGCGACGCCGACACCGTGCTCGTCAAGGTCGACCAGATCGGCGCCGCCTGCCACACCGGCGCCCGCACCTGTTTCGACGCCGACGTGCTCCCGCTCTCCCAGTAAGGTCACCCGCCATGGACCTCGAGACCTTCCGCAAGCTGGCGGCCGACCGCCGCGTGATCCCTGTCAGCCGCCGGCTCCTCGCGGACGGCGACACCCCGGTCGGGCTCTACCGCAAGCTCGCCGCCGAACGCCCCGGCACGTTCCTCCTCGAGTCCGCCGAGAACGGCCGCTCCTGGTCCCGGTACTCCTTCATCGGCGTGCGCAGCGCCGCCACCCTCACCGTCGCGGACGGCCAGGCGCACTGGTTGGGCACCCCGCCCGTCGGCGTGCCCACGGACGGCGACCCGCTGGCCGCCCTGCGCGCCACCGTCGAGGCCCTGCACACCCCGCGCGACCTCGCGTCCGGAATGCCGCCCTTCACCGGCGGCATGGTCGGCTACCTCGGCTACGACATCGTCCGCCGGCTGGAGAAGATCGGCGAGCACGGCCGGGACGACCTCCAGCTTCCCGAGCTGACCATGCTCCTCACCAGCGACCTCGCCGTCCTCGACCACTGGGACGGCACGGTCCTGCTGATCGCGAACGCGATCAACCACAACGACCTGGAGACCGGCGTCGACGAGGCGTACGCGGATGCCGTCGCCCGCCTGGACGCGATGGAGGCCGACCTGGCCCGCCCGGTCGCGACGGCCCCCGCCGCCCTGCCCGCCTCCGAACTGCCGGAGTTCTCCGCGCTGTGGGGCGGCACGGCGTACCAGGAAGCCGTCGAGGACATCAAGGAGCGGATCAGGGCCGGTGAGGCCTTCCAGGTCGTTCCCTCCCAGCGCTTCGAGACCCCCTGCCGGGCCTCCGCGCTCGACGTCTACCGCGTGCTGCGGGCCACCAACCCGTCCCCGTACATGTACCTCTTCCGCTTCGAGAACGGCTTCGACGTCGTCGGCTCGTCCCCCGAGGCCCTGGTCAAGGTCGAGGACGGGCACGCCATGCTCCACCCCATCGCCGGCACCCGGCACCGCGGCGCCACCCCGCAGGAGGACCACGACCTCGCCGAGGAACTGCTCGCCGACCCCAAGGAGCGCGCCGAGCACCTGATGCTCGTCGACCTCGGCCGCAACGACCTCGGGCGGGTCTGCGAGCCGGGTTCGGTGGAGGTCGTCGACTTCATGTCGATCGAGCGGTACTCGCACGTCATGCACATCGTCTCGACGGTGACCGGCCGCGTCGCCGAGGGGAAGACCGCCTTCGACGTCCTCACCGCCTGCTTCCCGGCCGGCACGCTCTCCGGCGCGCCCAAACCCCGCGCGATGCAGATCATCGAGGAGCTGGAACCTTCGCGGCGCGGACTGTACGGCGGGTGCGTCGGTTACCTCGACTTCGCCGGCGACTCCGACACCGCCATCGCCATCCGTACCGCCCTGCTCCGCGACGGCACCGCGTACGTGCAGGCCGGAGCCGGCGTCGTCGCCGACTCCGACCCGGTGGGCGAGGACAACGAATGCCGCAACAAGGCGGCCGCCGTGCTCCGCGCGGTCCACACCGCCAACCGGATGAACGGCGCGGAGGCGCGTAAGGGATAGTGGGGTACGTGAGTGCTGTACCCGTACCCCAGCCCAGAGCCGCACGCGCGAGCGGAACGGCCGCCCCCGGCGGCCGCCGCAGCCTCGCCGCGGCTCTCCTGCTCGGCGCCCTCGGAGCCACCGTCGTGCTGCTCTCCTCGGGCCAGATCTGGGCCGAGGGAACCGCGTCCGTCGGGGGCGGCACCGTGCCCGTCGAGGCCGACGGCGGCACCGTCACCGGCGTACCGACGGCGCTCGCCGTCGTCGGGCTCGCCGCGCTCGTCGCCGTCTTCGCCGTCCGCCGAACCGGCCGCGCCCTCGTCTCCGGGCTCCTCGCGCTCAGCGGCGCGGGCGCGGCGCTGGCCTCGGTCCTCGGGGCCGCCGACAGCGACGCCCTGGACGCGGAGGCCGCCCGCGTCACCGGCGACTCCGCCGCCGCGGTGGCCGGCCTGACCCACACCGCCTGGCCGTACGTCACCGCCGCCGGTGCGCTGCTGATCCTGCTGGCCGGTCTCCTCGCCCTGCGGTACGGCGGGAGCTGGCCCGCGATGGGCGGCCGCTACGAACGCCAGGGCGGCCCCCGAGGCGCGCGCCCGGCCGGCGCCACCACCCGGCCCGGTGGCGACCCCGACCGGCCCGAGGATCTCTGGAAGGCCCTGGACCGCGGCGAGGACCCGACGCGCGAGGGCTGAGCGCGACGCGTGATCGTTGCGCCACCCCGATTCATCCCCGCGCCCCGGTGTGCGGGACAATGACCGTGAGTGTCCGCGCAGGCGAGACCTCACCACTGAGCCACCACCGAGCAACAGCAACGAGGAGCAACTCATGGCGGGCAGCGCCCACGGACACACCCCGGCCGCCTGGACCGGTGTCATCATCTCCTTCATCGGCTTCTGCATCGCCGGGGTCTTCATGGTGGCGGCGAACGTGGCCGGCTTCTGGGCCGGGATCGCCGTCATTCTCCTCGGCGGTGTCGTCGGCCTCGCCATGAAGGCCGCGGGCCTCGGTATGCCGAAGGAGCCGGAGAACGTCAGGGCCGCCCGCGAGGCGGCCTCCGCGAAGGCCCGGGTCTGACGTACGACCGGTGCGAAGGCGCGGTCCGGCCATGCCGGGCTGCGCCTTCGCGCGTCAGGGGCGAGAATCACCGGGTGAACGCGAAGCCGCCGACCGCCACCCCCGTGCCCGACGACCCGGCCCCATCGCCGCCATTGCCCTCCGGGGCGACGGCCCCGGGCCTGGCTGGTGACCGGATGACCACGGCTCCGGGCCACGAGGGCCCCGCCGGTCGCGAAAGCCCCGTCGGCCCCGCCCGCCCCGTCGCGCCGCCGTCTCTCGGGCGGCGGTTGGTCGCGCCGCTGGGCGCGCTCGTCGGAGTCGGCGCCGCCTTCGCCTATGTCGGCGCGGTCGACCCCAACGAACCCGGCCACTACCCGGTCTGCCCCCTGCTGCGGTTCACCGGCCTCTACTGCCCCGGCTGCGGCGGCCTGCGCAGCGCCCACGCCTTCATCACCGGGGAGTTCGGCGCCGCCGTCGGCGCCAACGCCCTCGCCGTCGTCGGCTACGGCCTCTTCGCGGTCGTCATGACCGTGTGGCTGGTTCGCGTCGTTCGGGGCGTGCCGATGCGCTTCGTGATCTCCTCCGCCTGGTGGTGGGTGATCGGCGCCGTCCTGGCCGCCTTCACCCTGGTGCGGAACCTGCCGTTCGGCTCCGCGCTCGCGCCGTGAAGTCCCAGCAGGTGGGACGCATCTCCACCGGATGCGGGCCCCACGCGCTCCTGCGGATACCATCGACATGGCTGAACCTGGTTCATCTTCACCAACGTCACCATCACCGTCCCGGAAGGGGGCCTCTCGCGTGAGTGTGCTCGACGAGATCATCGAAGGCGTGCGCGCCGACCTCGCAGAGCGGCAGGCGCGGGTCTCCCTCGACGAGCTCAAGGAGCGCGCCGCCAAGGCGCCGCAGGCCAAGGACGGCGTCGCCGCACTGCGCGGGGACGGCGTCAAGGTGATCTGCGAGGTGAAGCGCTCCAGCCCGTCCAAGGGCGCGCTCGCCGCGATCGCCGACCCGGCCGCACTGGCCGCGGACTACGAGGCGGGCGGCGCGGCCGTCATCTCCGTGCTCACCGAGGAGCGCCGCTTCGGCGGCTCGCTCGCCGACCTCGAGGCCGTCCGCTCCCGGGTCGACATTCCCGTGCTGCGCAAGGACTTCATCGTCACCGCGTACCAGCTGTGGGAGGCGCGTGCGTACGGCGCGGACCTCGCGCTCCTGATCGTCGCCGCCCTCGAGCAGGAGGCCCTGGTCTCCCTCATCGAGCGCGCCGAGTCCATCGGCCTCACGCCGCTGGTCGAGGTCCACGACGAGGACGAGGTCGAGCGCGCGGTCGAGGCCGGCGCGCGGGTGATCGGCGTGAACGCGCGGAACCTCAAGACCCTCAAGGTCGACCGGTCCACCTTCGAGCGGGTCGCCCCGGAGATCCCCGCGCACATCGTCAAGATCGCCGAGTCCGGCGTCCGCGGCCCGCACGACCTCATCGCCTACGCCAACGCCGGGGCCGACGCGGTCCTCGTCGGCGAGTCCCTGGTGACCGGCCGCGACCCCAAGGCCGCCGTCGCCGACCTGGTCGCCGCCGGCGCCCACCCGGCCCTCCGTCACGGCCGGAGCTGACCCTCCATGACCACCCGCCGCGCCACGCCGAACCCTCTGGGCTCCGCCCGGAGGGCGTCCGGCGCGCCCGCGGTGACGCTCCCGGGCCCGGCCCGGGAGAGTGCGGTTCCGGGCGGCGGGGGCCCCGCCGTACCGGGCCGGCGAAACCGTCTCCGTACCGCCGCCGCGCCCGCCCACGCCCCGCTGGCCCGAGGCTGCCGCCCGCGCGGCTGCCGGGCGCCGGCGCGCCGTGTGCACGGCCGCCGGGTGCGGTACGTGATCGGTGACGAGCCCGGCCAGGTCAACGGGATGCGATGGCGCCCGCGCCTCGCGCGCACCCAGGCCCCCTAGCCGTCACACGGGACGGGAACCCTCGCGGGTGCCTCCGCCCGTGCTCTCCGCGACCACGACCGCGCCGCGCTCGTGGGCACCGCACGCACCGGGAGCTGGGTCCGGCAGGGGCGCCGTCCGTTGTGCACACCCGTTCCGTCCCAGCGGAACAGGTGCCCACAACGCGGGTTCACGCGCGCATAACGTGACCACTGTCAGCACATCATTCCGGGGCATCCGCCCCGCGAGGAGCAGTCGCATGTCCAGCGAGTTCTTCATTCCGGACCCCGAGGGTCACGTCCCCACCACCGAGGGGTACTTCGGCGCCTACGGCGGCAAGTTCATCCCGGAGGCCCTCGTCGCCGCCGTCGACGAGGTGGCCGTCGAGTACGACAAGGCCAAGGCCGACCCCGAGTTCGCCCGTGAGCTCAACGACCTGATGGTCCATTACACCGGCCGTCCCAGCGCCCTCACCGAGGTGCCCCGGTTCGCCGAACACGCGGGAGGCGCCCGGGTGTTCCTCAAGCGCGAGGACCTCAACCACACCGGCTCGCACAAGATCAACAACGTGCTCGGCCAGGCCCTGCTCACCAAGCGCATGGGCAAGACCCGGGTCATCGCCGAGACCGGCGCCGGTCAGCACGGCGTCGCCACCGCCACCGCCTGCGCCCTCTTCGGGCTCGAATGCACCATCTACATGGGCGAGATCGACACCCAGCGCCAGGCGCTGAACGTCGCCCGGATGCGCATGCTCGGCGCCGAGGTCATCCCGGTCAAGTCCGGCAGCCGCACCCTCAAGGACGCCATCAACGAGGCGTTCCGCGACTGGGTCGCCAACGTCGACCGGACCCACTACCTCTTCGGCACCGTCGCCGGACCGCACCCCTTCCCGGCCATGGTCCGCGACTTCCACCGCGTCATCGGCGTCGAGGCCCGCCGCCAGATCCTGGAGCGCGCCGGCCGCCTCCCCGACGCGGCCGTCGCCTGCGTCGGCGGCGGTTCCAACGCCATCGGCCTCTTCCATGCCTTCATCCCGGACACCGGCGTCCGCCTGATCGGCTGCGAGCCGGCCGGCCACGGCGTCGAGACCGGCGAGCACGCCGCGACCCTCACCGCCGGCGAGCCCGGCATCCTGCACGGTTCGCGTTCGTACGTCCTCCAGGACGACGAGGGCCAGATCACCGAGCCGTACTCCATCTCGGCGGGCCTGGACTACCCGGGCATCGGCCCGGAGCACGCGTACCTCAAGGACAGCGGCCGCGGCGAGTACCGCGCCGTCACCGACGACGAGGCGATGCAGGCCCTGCGGCTGCTCTCCCGTACCGAGGGCATCATCCCGGCCATCGAGTCCGCGCACGCCTTGGCGGGCGCGCTCCAGGTCGGCAAGGAGCTGGGCGAGGACGGACTGATCGTGGTCAACCTCTCCGGCCGCGGCGACAAGGACATGGACACGGCGGCCCGCTACTTCGGGCTGTACGGCGCCGACGCCGCTCCGGTCGAGGCCGACGCCTCCGCCGAGAACGGCGCCGCCGAGATCCAGCGGGACACCGAGATCCAGGGGGGCTCCAAGTGAGCGGGAACATCCGACTGCTGAGCGACACCCTGGCCAAGGCCAAGGCCGACAACCGCGCCGCCCTCATCGCCTACCTCCCGGCCGGATTCCCGACCGTGGACGGCGGCATCGAGGCCGTCAAGGCGGTCTTCGAGGGCGGTGCCGACGTCGTCGAGGTCGGCCTGCCGCACAGCGACCCGGTCCTGGACGGTCCGGTCATCCAGACCGCCGACGACATCGCCCTGCGCGGCGGCGTCCGGATCGCCGACGTCATGCGCACGGTCCGCGAGGCGCACGCCGCGACCGGGAAGCCGGTGCTCGTCATGACGTACTGGAACCCGATCGACCGCTACGGCATCGAGCGGTTCACCGAGGAGCTGGCCGCGGCCGGCGGCGCGGGCTGCATCCTGCCCGACCTGCCGGTCCAGGAGTCCGCGACCTGGCGCGAGCACGCCGACAAGCACGGTCTCGCCACCGTCTTCGTCGTCGCGCCGAGCAGCAGGGACGAGCGCCTCGCCACCATCACGGCCGCCGGCTCCGGCTTCGTCTACGCCGCCTCCCTGATGGGGGTCACCGGCACCCGTGAGTCGGTCGGCGAGCAGGCCGCCGATCTCGTGCGCCGCACCCGGGCCACCAGCGAGCTGCCGGTCTGCGTCGGGCTCGGCGTCTCCAACGCCGAGCAGGCCAAGGAGGTCGCGAGCTTCGCCGACGGCGTCATCGTCGGCTCCGCGTTCGTCAAGCGGATGCTCGACGCCGACGACGAGGCCGCCGGGCTCGTCGCCGTAAGGGAACTGGCGGGCGAACTTGCCGAGGGCGTGCGCCGCGTTTCGTAACCCGTACGGGTGGATCTGGGACCGGGGAGGCGCGTACGTGCCTCCCCGGTTCGTTGCTGAGGCGTGAGCGAGAAGAACCGAGACGGTAAGCAGAGCGCGCGGGAGCGCCTCAAGGAGCAGCGCGACCGCGACAAGGCGCGCGAGAAGCAGCGGCGGGTCATCATCGTGTCGGCCGCGGTCGTCGGCGTCCTCGGCCTGGCCGCGGTCGTCGGCGTGATCGCCGCCAACAGCGGGGGCAAGGGCGGCGGCTCCGACAAGGCGGGCCCGGTCGTCGCGCCGTCCGGTGCCGTCGGGGACGATCAGCCGGCCATCCCGACGGGCCGGGCGGACGCCCCGGCCACGCTCACCATCTGGGAGGACTTCCGCTGCCCGGCGTGTGCCTCCTTCGAGAACGCGTTCCGGGACACCATCCACGAGCTGGAGGCGTCCGGCGCCCTCAAGACCGAGTACCACCTCGTCACCATCATCGACGGCAACATGGGCGGCAGCGGCTCGCTGCGGGCGGCGAACGCCGCCGCGTGTGCGCAGGACGCCCGGAAGTTCGCGCCGTACCACGACGCGCTCTACATCAACCAGCCCGCGGAGACCGACGACGCCTTCGCGAAGAACAGCAAGCTGCTGGAGCTGGCTGCGAAGGTGCCGGGGCTCGACACGCCCGCCTTCCGCAGCTGTGTCGAGGACGGCACGCACGACAGCTGGATCACCAAGTCCACCGACGCCTTCCGGAAGGGCGACTTCCGCGGCACTCCGTCGGTCCTCCTCAACGGAGAATCGATCTTCCCGACCAAGGGCGACGAGCAGATCTCGCCGGAGAACCTGAAGAAGTGGGTCGCCGAGGCGAACAAGGGCAAGAAGCCGGGCACGGCCTCCCCGGCGGCCGACGGCTGAGACCGGTAGTTACCCAGACGTTGCCGGGTGGGCTGCCGTCCCGCCCGCCCGGCAGGGTAGCGTCGGTCATGCCATGGACCTTGCCTACATTCCCAGCCCGTCGACCGGTGTGATCCATCTCGGACCGGTTCCGCTGCGCGCCTACGCCTTCTGCATCATCATCGGTGTCTTCGTCGCCGTCTGGTACGGCAACAAGCGCTGGATCGCCCGGGGCGGCACAGCCGGCACCGTGGCCGACATCGCCGTCTGGGCGGTGCCCTTCGGCCTCGTCGGCGGCCGGCTCTACCACGTGATCACCGACTACCAGCTGTACTTCAGCGAGGGTGAGAACTGGGTCGACGCCTTCAAGATCTGGGAGGGCGGCCTCGGCATCTGGGGCGCCATCGCCCTCGGCGCGGTCGGCGCCTGGATCGCCTGCCGCCGGCGCGGTATCCCGCTGCCGGCGTACGCGGACGCCATCGCGCCCGGCATCGCCTTCGCCCAGGCGATCGGCCGCTGGGGCAACTGGTTCAACCAGGAGCTGTACGGCAAGCCGACCGATCTGCCGTGGGCCCTGAAGATCAGCGCCGGTGTGAACCGTGAGGCCGGGCTCTACCACCCGACCTTCCTGTACGAGTCCCTGTGGTGCGTCGGCGTCGCGCTGCTCGTCATCTGGGCGGACCGCCGCTTCAAGCTGGGCCACGGGCGGGTCTTCGCCCTCTACGTCGCCGCGTACTGCGCGGGCCGGGCGTGGATCGAGTACATGCGCGTCGACGAGGCCCACCACGTCCTCGGCCTGCGGCTGAACGTCTGGACCGCGATCGTCGTCTTCGTGCTGGCCGTGGTCTACATCGTGATCTCCTCGCGGGTCCGACCGGGCCGCGAGGAGACCGTGGAGCCCGCGGCGGGCGGCGACAAGTCCGCCGTGGACGCCGACGCCGACCCCGACACCGACACCGACGCGGACGGTGAGGCCACGGGTGAGGCCGAGCCCGAGGACGCTCCCGCCGACGGGGTCGCGGACACACCGAAGAACGGGGCGGGGTCCGCCGCCAAGGGCTGAGCGGGCACGCACACAACGAACGCGGGGCCGCCGGGACCGAAGGGTCCCGGCGGCCCTGTCGCGTGTCACGCCCGGGCGGCCAGGGCCAGGACGCGGCGGGCGCCCTCCACCACGGCCGCGTCGACGAAGCGGCCGTCCGGGAGGGCCAGGGCGCCTTCCTCGGTCTCCGCCGCCTTGACGACCTCCTCGGCCGCGGCGACCTCGTCGGGGGTCGGGAGGTACGCCCGCTCGATCACCGGGAGCTGGCGGGGGTGGATCGCCGCCCGGCCCAGGAAACCGAGGGAACGTCCCCGGGCGCATCCGGCCGCCAGGGCCTCCAGGTCCCGGACGTCGGGATGGACGGACTGGGCCGGGGGCGGCAGGGAGGCCGCGCGGGCGGCGACCACGAGGCGGCCGCGCGACCAGTCGAGCCCGTCGTCCTCCCGTACGCCCAGATCTGCGCGGAGATCAGCCTCGCCGAGGGCGATGCCCCGGACGGCGGGGTGGGCCGATGCGATGGCGTAGGCGTGCTCGACGGCCGGCGCGCTCTCCAGGAGCGGGAAGAGCGGAACGCCGGGGGCGGCGTCGGCGATCCGGTGGATGTCAGTGGCGTGTGTCACCTTGGGAACACGGAAACCGCCGAGGCCGGGGAGGGAGGCCAGAGGGGGGATGTCGCGCGGTGTGTGGATGCGGACATGGACCGGTACGGGGTGCGGGTCGGAGAGCAGATCGACGGTGGCGGCCAGGGCGTACGCCTTGCGGTCCGGCGCCACCGCGTCCTCCAGGTCGACGATGACCACGTCGGCTCCGGAGGCCAGGGCCTTCTGGACGACGGCGGGGCGGTCGCCGGGGGCGTACAGCCAGGTGAGGGGGACGCTCATACGGCTCCCTCGCCGCGCAGCGCGCTGATCTCGGCGGGGGAGAGGCCCAGTTCGGCGAGGACGTCGGCGGTGTCGGCGCCGTGCGGCCGGCCGGTCCAGCGGATCGCGCCGGGCGTCTCGGACAGCCGGAAGAGGACGTTCTGCATACGGATCGGGCCCAGTTCAGGGTCCGGGACCTCGGTGATGGTGTCCAGGGCGCGGTACTGCGGATCGGTCATCACGTCCCGGATGTCGTAGACGGGCGCGATCGCCGCCTCCGCCTTCTCAAAGGCGGCCATGGCCTCGTCGCGGGTGTGGCGGGCGATCCAGGTGCCGACCGCGTCGTCGAGGACGTCCGCGTGGGCGGCGCGGCTCGTGCCGTCGGCGAACCAGGGCTCGTCGATCAGCTCGGGCCGGCCGACCAGCCGCATCACGCGCTCGGCGATGGACTGGGCGGAGGTGGAGACGGCGACCCAGGAGCCGTCGGCGGTGCGGTACGTGTTGCGAGGGGCGTTGTTGCGGGAGCGGTTGCCGGTGCGGGGCTGGACATAGCCGAGCTGGTCGTACCAGAGGGGGTGCGGTCCGATGACGGAGAGGATCGGTTCGATGATCGCCATGTCGACGACCTGGCCACGGCCGGTGGTCGTCCTGGCGGTGAGCGCGGTCATCACCGCGTACGCCGTCGCCAGGGCGGCGATCGAGTCGGCGAGTCCGAAGGGGGGAAGGGTGGGCGGGCCGTCCGGCTCGCCGGTGATCGAGGCGAAGCCGCTCATCGCCTCGGCGAGGGTGCCGAAGCCGGGGCGGTGGGAGTACGGGCCGAACTGGCCGAAGCCGGTGATCCGCGCCAGGACCAACTCCGGGTTGACGGTGGACAGTTCCTCCCATCCCAGACCCCACCGTTCCAGCGTGCCGGGGCGGAAGTTCTCCACGATCACATCGGCGTCGGCGGCGAGGCGCAGCAGGGTGTCGCGGCCGCCGTGGGTGGACAGATCGAGGGTCATGGTCCGCTTGTTGCGGCCGAGGACCTTCCACCACAGACCGACGCCGTCCTTGGCGGGGCCGTGGCCACGGGACGGATCGGGCTTGCGGGGGTGCTCGATCTTGATGACATCGGCGCCGAAGTCGCCGAGCATCATCGCCGCGAGGGGGCCGGCGAAGAGGGTGGCGAGGTCGAGGACGCGCAGTCCGTGGAGGGGGGCGGGGCTCTCGGGGCGGGTCATACGGCGTCGACCTCCAGGCCGGTGACGGAGTCGTGGGCCGCGTCGATCTCGGCGCGGTACGGCATCGAGGAGGAGGCGCCCTCGCGCTGGACCGAGAGCGCGGCCGCGGCCGACGCCCAGGACAGCGCCTCCGGGACGGGCCGGCCCTCGCCGAGGGCGACCGCGAGCGCGCCGACGAAGGTGTCGCCCGCTGCGGTGGTGTCCACCGCCCGGACGCGCGGGGCGGGGACCGTGACCGGCTCGCCGTCGCGGGCGGCGTAGAGGCTGCCCCGGGCGCCGAGGGTGATGACGACCTCGGGCACGTCCCGCAGCAGCGCCGCCGCGGCGGCGTGCGGGTCGGCGATCCCGGTGAGAGCGGCGGCCTCGTGTTCGTTGGGCACCAACAGGTCGGTGGCGGCGAGGAGTTCGGGGGGCAGCGGCTGCGCGGGGGCGGGGGTGAGGACGGTACGGACGCCGAGGCGGCGGGCGGTCGCGGCCCCCGCGACGACGGCGGAGAGGGGGAGTTCGAGCTGGAGGAGCAGGGCGTCGGCGGTGCCGATCAGGGCCTCGTCGCCGTGGCTGAGGGCGGTGACGGTGCCGTTGGCGCCGGGGACGACGACGATCGCGTTGCCGCCCTCGTCGTCGACGACGATGTGGGCCGTGCCGGAGGCCCCCTCGACGGTGCGCAGCAGATCGGTCTCGACCCCGGAGCCGTCCAGCGCGGCCCGGAGCCGTACCCCGAAGTCGTCGGAGCCGACCGCGCCGATCATCGCCACCTCGGCGCCGGCCCGGGCGGCGGCCACGGCCTGGTTGGCGCCCTTGCCGCCGGGGATCGTACGGAACTCCCGGCCGGTGACGGTCTCTCCGCGCGCCGGGGCCCGGGGGACGAAGGCGACGAGATCCATGTTGGTGCTGCCGAGCACCACGATGCTGGTCATGGGTGTACTGCCTCCAGGTGCGTCAGGTCGGCCAGGGTGTCGAAGCCGATGCCGTCGAAGGACGGGATCGAGGTGGAGAGCCGGTTCTTGAGGGGGGAGGTCCAGCGCTCGGGCAGCCGGTCGGGGTGGCCGGCGAGGAGTCCGGCGACCGAGCCGGCGGTGGCGCCGTTGGAGTCGGTGTCCCAGCCGCCGGAGACCGCCGCGCAGATGGAGCGGGAGAAGTCGCCGTCGGCGTGGGTGAGCGCGGCGGCGAGGAGGGCGGCGTTGGGGACGGCATGGACCCAGTGATACCCGCCGAGGGCGGCGTGGAGCCGGTCCGCGACGTCGTCGAAGTCGGCGGCGGTGCGAGCGGTGTCGATGCCGAGGCGGACCGCTCGGGCGAGGCGCGAGCGGGGAGGGATCACGCCGAGGCCGCACTCCAGTGACCGGTGGACGTCGGCGGCGCCGGACGCGGCGGCGGCGAGGGTGGCGGCGACGAACATGGCGCCGTAGATCCCGTTGGCCGTGTGGGTGAGCGCCGCGTCCCGGTACGCCTGCGCGGCGGCGGCGGCCGGGTCGCCAGGGTGCGTCCAGCCGTGGACGTCGGCGCGGATCTGGGCGCCGATCCACTCCCGGAAGGGGTTGCGGTGGACGGCGGTGAGCGGGGGCTCGATGCCGTCGAGGAGATTGCGGTAGGCGACGCGCTCGGCCGTGAAGGTGCGGCCGGCGGGGAGTTCGTCGAGCCAGAGGCGGGCGACGTCGGCGGTGGTGAAGTCGCGGCCGTACCGCTGGAGGAGGAGCAGATTGAGGAGGGGGTAGTTGAGGTCGTCGTCCTCGGGCATGCCGTCGATGTTCTCGGCGAGCGAGGTGGGCGCGGAACGGCGGTTCCAGGGGTGGGCGGCGAGCAGGTCGGGGGGTACGCCGACGGCGGTGAACCAGGAGGAGAGCGGCCAGTTGCCGGCGGCGCGGGCGAGGGCGCGGATGGCGGGCAGGGGCAGCTTCTCGACGGGTTTGCCGAGCAGGCACCCGGCTGCCCGCCCGAGCCAGGCGGCGTGCAGCCGGTCGCGGAGGGAGGCCGGTTCTCCCGTTCCGCCCTCCGTCGTGCTCCGTCCACGGTGGGCGGGGGGCTGGGGGGCGCGGTTCCGGATGGCGGACAGTGACGTGGGTTCGTCGGGGGCCAGGGGGGTCTCGAGCGTGGACAGTTCGTCGAGGAGGCGTTCCGCCAGGGGGCGGAGATCGGGGCGGGGGGTCGAGGACGCGCCGGCCGTGCGGGGGGCGGGAGGGCCGCCCGCCGCCTGCCAGCGGGCGGCGATCGCGGAGGCGTCGCGGCCGTCTTCCGCCGCCTGGCGGAGCTCGTGGCCGACGAGGTCCTCGGGCTGCACCCAGGTCACGCGCAGGATCATCGGTCCGCGCTCGTCAGGGCCGCGTACGCCGACTCGTGCGCCCGGCGCCTGGCGGTGTCACGGGCGAAGACCTCCCGCGCGACCGAGGCCAGGGCCGCCGCCGGGGCGTGCAGATCGAGGCGGCTCGCCTCCGCCACCCGCTTCGACCAGTCGGCGGGGACGGCGGACTCACCGCGCAGCGCGCCCACGATCGCCCCCGACATCGTCGCGATCGAGTCGCAGTCACGGCCGTAGTTCACCGAGCCGAGCACCGTACGCCGGTAGTCGCCCTCGCCGACCAGCAGCATCCCCAGGGCGATGGGGAGCTCTTCGATGGCGTGCAGACGGGACGGGCGCCGCGCGCCGAGGGAAGGGGCGCGGTAGTCCGGGCCCACCGTGTCGAACGGGGCCACCGCCTCGCGCAGCGGGGCGAGGGCCGACTCGAAGTCCCGGTGGTGGGCCGCCACTTCCGTGACCGCCTCGATCGCCGACCGCGTGCCGTCCTTGGCGAGGGAGAGGGCCGTGCGGACGACGGACTCGGGCGTCGCGCCGGGAGCGCACGCCGCGGCCACCGCCGCTGCGAACACCCCCGCCGCCTCCCGGCCGTACGAGGACTGGTGCGCGCCGGCGACGTCCAGGGCCTCCGCGTACGCGCCCTCCGGGTTGGCCGCGTTGACCAGGCCCACCGGCGCCATGTACATCGCCGCCCCGCAGTTGACGATGTTTCCGCTGCCCGCCTCGCGCGGGTCGACATGGCCGTAGTGGAGTCGTGTCACGATCCACTTCTCCGCGAGGAAGATCCGCTGGAGGGGCAGGGCTTCGGCCTCCAGCTCCGGGATCCAGACGGGGTTTCCGATGAGTTCGGGGACCAGGTGGTCGGCCACCGCGTACGCGTCGAGGTGGTCGCGCACCTTCTCGTACACCCTGATCAGGGCGTGGGTCATCAAGGTGTCGTCGGTGACGTTCCCGTCGCCCTTGTGGTACGGCGCGATGGGGCGGGCCGTCCGCCAGGACGCGCCGTTCCAGGGGCCGACGATGCCGGTGATCCGGCCTCCGTGGCGCTCCACGATCTGCTCCGGGGTGTAGCCCTCGACGGGGCCGCCGAGGGCGTCGCCCACCGCCGCGCCGACGAGGCTGCCCGCGATCCGGTCATCCAGTGTGGGTGTCATGTCGGAATTGTCCACCCGTGGTGGTCAGTTCCGTGTCTCCCAACAGCCCGGCGAGTTCCACCAGGTCGGTGCCCGCGAGGCGGGGGAGGGCGCAGCCGGCGAGGGTGCGGCAGGCGTCGCGCCAGGTGGCGGGGATGGAGTCGCCACCCCCGAGCGCACCGGTGAGCGCGCCCGCGAGGGCGGGCGCGGAGTCGGCGACGCGGGAGAGGCAGGCGGCCGCCGGTACGGCCGCGGCCGCCTGGCCGCGCGCGGCGGTGGCGAGGGCGAGGGCGACGGGGACGGTTTCGGCGGCGGCGATGCCGTAGCTGTAGACGTGGTCGACGATCTGGTGCTCCAGCAGGGGGACGAGCTCGAAGGCGGACGCCGCGTCCTGCGCCATCTTCACGGCCTGTCGGGCGTTGCGGCCGATCTCGGTGGCGGGCGGCAGCTGGGCGAGCGCGGCCGCCACGGCGTCGTCGACCGTCGCCCCGCCGAGGGCCGCGGCGACGGCCGCGGCGGTCGCGCGGGCACCGTGGACGCCGTCGCCGTCCTGGGTGTACCGCGCGTCGAACTCGGCGAGTTCGGCCGCGGCGGCCGGATCGCCGGGGTGGACGACGGCGAGGATCGCGGCCCGGACGCAGGCGGCGTCGTCGAAGTAGTGCGGGTTGTCGTGGCCGGTGGCGGGCGGACGCAGCCCGGTGGCGAGATTGCCGAGCCCGGCGCGGACCGAGATCCGGGCCCGGAGGGGGAGGACGGCGGACTCGACCTCGGGGGCGCGGTCGGAGGCGGCGGCGATCTGGCTGGCGAGCGCGTTCCAGGCCAGGTCGACGGCGGCGCGGAGGCGGCGCTCCGGGGCGAGGGAGGAGAAGGGGGGGCCCGCGGCGGCGAGAACGGCCTCGGCGGTGAAGACCGCCCACTCTGCGTCGTCGGAGGGGCCGAGGCGGAGGGGTTCGGGGGGCTGGTTGAGGGCGATGGGGACGGGGAGGGTGGTGGTGGCGTTCTGTTCGGCGAAGGTGTCGAGCTCGCGGGTGAGGCGACGGGTCCATTCGGGCATGCGGGCGGCGCGATGTCTGGCCGCGGGCCAGCCGGCGGCGTCGCCCGCGGCGAGGCCGAGGAGGAGGCCCTCGATATGGGCCCTGTTCCGGGTGCCCGGTCCCGGGGCGAGCCCCAGGGCCCCGTCGCTGCCCCCCGCATCGGGGGCGCCGTCCCTGTCCAGGGCGCCGCGCTCGTGGGCTGTGCCCACCCGTTCCGCCCCAGCGGAACGGATGCCCACAGCGGTAGCGGCAGCGGTGGTGGGGACGGGGTTCGGGGCGGGACGACCGCCCACGGCGGCACTGGCGGGGGCAGCGGCAGCGGTAGCGGTGGTGGGGTCCGGCGCGGGACGGGTGTCCGCGGTGGCACCGGCACTGGCAGCGGCAGCGGCAGCGGTAGCGGTCGTGGGGTTGGGCGCGGGACGACCGCCCACGGCGGCACTGGCGGGGGCAGCGGCAGCGGTGGTGGGGTTCGGGGCGGGACGGGTGTCCGCGGTGGCTGCGGCAGTGGGGTAGGGGGCGGAGCCGTAGGCGCGGTGGGCGGGGTCCGGCGTCGTCATGCCGCTTCCTCCTCGTCCGTCGTCAGCAGGTCGGCGATGTCCAGGACGTGGTAGCCGCGCATCGACGGGAGGCAGCTGCCCGTCACCGGGGCGATCGCCGTCGCCCATTCCTCGGGGATCGCCGACACGCCCGCCGACGCCCCCGCGAGCGCCCCCGCGACCGCGGCCGTCGTGTCGGCGTCGCGGCCCATGTTGACCGCGGTCAGCACGGCCGTACGGAAGTCGCCGCGTGCCGCCGCGAAGGCGCCGAAGGCGAGGGCGACGGCCTCCGGGGCCAGATCCGTCCAGGGGTAGCCGCCGATGACGACCGCCGAGCGGACCGTGCGCTCCCGCGTCAGGGCGTCGGGCTGGACGCGCTGCGCCGCCACCACCGCGCGGCGCATCGAGCGGGCCGTCCAGGAATCCATCGGGACCGCGGAGAGCGCGGCCGCGATGACCGAGGTCACCGACGCGCCCGCCATCGCCGCCGCGACGCCCGCCGCGACCGCCTGCCCGCCGTAGATGCCCTCGCCGTCGTGGCTGACGCTGCCGTCGATGGCGACGAGCCGCGCGGCTTCGGCGGGGCGGCCGGCCGCGAAGACCCCGAAGGGCGCGGCGCGCATGGCGAGTCCGTCCGACCAGGCATGGCGGTGCTGGGCCGAGATGGGGGCCGCCAGACCCCGGCGGAGGTTCTCCAGGGTGCCGCGCTCCGAGAACCCCGCTCCACGGAACGGGCCCTCGTCCAGGTCGGCGATCCAGTGGTGCCAGGCCCGTTCCACATGCTGGACGGTCAGGGCCGAGCCGTGCCGGGCGAGGAGCAGCCCCGAGAAGATCGCGTACTCCGTGTCGTCGGTGCCGGCCGGTCTGTCCGTCACGAAGCCCTCGATCCGGCCCCAGCGGCGGCGGATCTCCGAGGGACGCATGTTCTCGGCGGGCGCGCCGAGCGCGTCGCCGACCGCGAGGCCGAGGAGCGCGCCCCTGGCCCGCTCGCGCGTGTCGCAGGCAGTCGTTCGCATCTCGCTCGCCCTCTCGCTCGCCTTCCGCGGTTCCTGGATCTGTGCCACGCGAGGGGCCCGAGGTGTGCGCGGAATCGTTTCTGTCACCCGGCTGACACCCCGCGCGGAAGATCAGGCGGGCCTTACTAAGTACGGCCTGCCTTGCTGGCGCGCCCCTTACATCGCGCGTACTTTCGAGGTGTTGAGGGCGGCGGGGTCTGTCCGGACCGCCGGAAAGTCAGGGGAGAAGCATGTCCATCATCGAAGCCGAGGCGCCACTTCACGAGGCCCACCGCGACAACCACACGCACCGCGACGTGAACGGCGGCTGGCTCCGGCCCGCGGTGTTCGGGGCGATGGACGGACTGGTCTCCAACCTGGCTCTGATGACCGGTGTCGCCGGTGGCGCGGTCTCCCAGCAGACCATCGTCATCACGGGACTCGCGGGGCTCGCGGCCGGCGCCTTCTCGATGGCCGCCGGAGAGTACACCTCGGTCGCCTCGCAGCGGGAGCTCGTCCAGGCGGAACTGGACGTCGAGCGCCGTCAGTTGCGCAAGCACCCCGTCGACGAGATGGAGGAGCTCGCCGCGCTGTACGTCTCCCGCGGTGTCGAGCCCCCGCTCGCCCGCGAGGTGGCGATGCAGCTCTCCAGGGACCCGGAGCAGGCGCTGGAGATCCACGCCCGCGAGGAGCTGGGCATCGACCCCGACGACCTGCCGTCGCCGATGGTCGCCGCGGTCTCCTCGTTCGGTTCGTTCGCCCTGGGCGCCCTTCTTCCCGTACTGCCGTATCTGCTCGGTGCCACCGCGCTCTGGCCGGCTCTGCTGCTCGCGCTCTTCGGGCTTTTCGCCTGTGGTGCGCTGGTGGCCCGGGTGACGGCCCGCAGCTGGTGGTTCAGCGGACTGCGCCAGCTGGTCCTCGGCGGCGCGGCGGCGGCCGTGACGTACGGACTCGGGATGCTCTTCGGCGCCGCGCTCTGACCATGGGCCATGGGCGCTGACCCGCGATTCCTGGAGGGGACCCCGCCCTGTGGCGGGGTCCCCTCCAGGGTGCTGTGATGTATATCCCCTGGGCGGATCCGCCGCTCAAGTGAGACACTATGCATAGCGCTGAATATGTAGCCGTTACTCGGCGGTTTCGAGTCGATGACCACCGGGCATGAGGCGTAAGCGCTGCGGGCAATGAGGCTCGCTCCGCGATGGGTCGTCGAACCCCTTCCAACGCCGCAAGATCGACCTGTCCCCACGTGAACCAACGCCACCGCTCCGTGTCAGCGGTGTCCGCATGCTGGAATGAGCTATCCGCTTCCCGAGAAGCCAGCCATCATGTAACCTGCACGAAATTTCGCGGAGGGCCAACGTCGTCCCTCGGCTGCTGCATATGCCACGACGACGACGGGAGAGCCGATGCGTTCCGACGCCTGGTCGCCCATGGACGGTCGCCCCGCTCCGCAGGGGATGTACGACCCCCGTAACGAACACGACGCCTGCGGTGTCGGGTTCGTGGCCACCCTCACCGGTGTAGCCAGCCACACACTGGTCGAGCAGGCGCTGACCGTACTGCGCAATCTCGAACACCGCGGCGCCACCGGCTCCGAGCCCGACTCGGGAGACGGCGCCGGCATCCTGCTCCAGGTCCCCGACGCCTTCCTGCGCGAGGTCACCGACTTCGACCTTCCGGCCGCCGGCGCGTACGCCGTCGGTATCGCCTTCCTTCCTGCCGACGGCTCCGCACAGGCCGTCTCGCAGATCGAGACGATCGCCGCCGAAGAAGGTCTGAACGTCCTCGGCTGGCGCGAGGTCCCCGTCGCCCCCGAGCTGCTCGGCGCCTCCGCCCGCTCCACCATGCCGGTCTTCCGTCAGCTCTTCGTCGCCGACGGCGACAGCGAGGGCATCGTCCTCGACCGCAAGGCGTTCGTGCTGCGCAAGCGCGCCGAGCGCGAGGCCGGGACGTACTTCCCGTCGCTCTCCGCCCGCACCATCGTCTACAAGGGCATGCTGACCACCGGCCAGCTGGAGCCCTTCTTCCCGGACCTGTCGGACCGCCGCTGCGCCACCGCCGTGGCCCTGGTCCACTCCCGGTTCTCCACCAACACCTTCCCGAGCTGGCCGCTGGCCCACCCGTACCGCTTCGTCGCGCACAACGGCGAGATCAACACGGTCAAGGGCAACCGCAACTGGATGGTGGCCCGCGAGTCCCAGCTCGTCTCCGACCTCTTCGGCGAGAGCACGGACGGCAAGAGCCTGGAGCGGATCTTCCCGATCTGCACCCCGGACGCCTCCGACTCCGCCTCCTTCGACGAGGTCCTGGAGCTGCTCCACCTCGGCGGGCGCTCCCTCCCGCACAGCGTCCTGATGATGGTCCCGGAGGCGTGGGAGAACCACGACACCATGGACCCGGCCCGGCGCGCCTTCTACCAGTACCACTCCACGATGATGGAGCCCTGGGACGGCCCCGCGTGCGTCACCTTCACCGACGGCGTCCAGGTCGGCGCGGTCCTCGACCGCAACGGTCTGCGCCCCGGCCGCTACTGGGTCACCGACGAGGGCCTCGTCGTCCTCTCCTCCGAGGTCGGCGTCCTCGACATCGACCCCGCCAAGGTCGTCCGCAAGGGCCGCCTGCAGCCCGGCAAGATGTTCCTCGTCGACACCGCCGAGCACCGCATCATCGAGGACGACGAGATCAAGGCCGGCCTCGCCGCCGAACTCCCCTACCAGGAGTGGCTGGAGACCGGCGAGATCGAGCTCTCCGACCTCCCCGAGCGCGAGCACATCGTCCACACCCACGCCTCGGTCACCCGCCGCCAGCAGACCTTCGGCTACACCGAGGAAGAGCTCCGCGTCATCCTCGCCCCGATGGCCCGCACCGGCGGCGAGCCGCTCGGCTCCATGGGTACGGACTCCCCGATCGCGGCCCTGTCCGAGCGCCCCCGGCTGCTCTTCGACTACTTCACCCAGCTCTTCGCGCAGGTCACGAACCCGCCGCTGGACGCCATCCGGGAAGAGCTGGTGACGAGCCTGCGCTCCTCGCTGGGCCCGCAGGGCAACCTCCTGGAGCCGACCGCGGCCTCCTGCCGCAGCGTCACCCTGCCCTTCCCGGTGATCGACAACGACGAGCTGGCCAAGCTCATCCACATCAACGCCGACGGCGACATGCCCGGGATGAAGGCCGTGACCCTGTCCGGCCTGTACCGGGTCTCCGGCGGAGGCGACGCGCTCGCCGCCCGCATCGAGGAGATCTGCGCCGAGGCCGACGCGGCGATCGAGGGCGGCGCCCGCCTGATCGTCCTCTCCGACCGGCACTCCGACGCCGAGCACGCGCCCATCCCGTCGCTGCTGCTCACCGCGGCCGTCCACCACCACCTCATCCGCACCAAGCAGCGCACCCAGGTGGGCCTGCTGGTCGAGGCCGGCGACGTCCGCGAGGTCCACCACGTGGCCCTCCTCATCGGGTACGGCGCCGCCGCCGTCAACCCGTACCTCGCCATGGAGTCGGTCGAGGACCTGGTCCGCGCCGGCACCTTCATCGAGGGCCTGGAGCCCGAGCAGGCCATCCGGAACCTGATCTACGCCCTCGGCAAGGGCGTCCTCAAGGTCATGTCCAAGATGGGCATCTCGACCGTCGCCTCCTACCGCGGCGCCCAGGTCTTCGAGGCCGTCGGCCTCGACGAGGCCTTCGTCCACAAGTACTTCAACGGCACCGCCACCAAGATCGGCGGCGCCGGACTCGACGTCGTCGCCAAGGAGGTGGCCGCCCGCCACGCCAAGGCGTACCCCGTCTCCGGCGTCCCCTCCGCGCACCGCGCGCTGGACATCGGCGGCGAGTACCAGTGGCGCCGCGAGGGCGAGCCGCACCTGTTCGACCCGGAGACCGTCTTCCGCCTGCAGCACGCCACGCGCAACAAGCGGTACGACATCTTCAAGAAGTACACGGACCGGGTGAACGAGCAGTCCGAGCGCCTGATGACGCTCCGCGGCCTGTTCGGCTTCACCTCCGACCGCCCCTCGATCCCGCTCGACGAGGTCGAGCCGGTCTCCGAGATCGTCAAGCGGTTCTCGACCGGCGCCATGTCGTACGGCTCGATCTCCCGCGAGGCGCACGAGACCCTCGCCATCGCCATGAACCAGCTGGGCGGCAAGTCCAACACCGGTGAGGGCGGCGAGGACCCGGAGCGCCTGTACGACCCGGCGCGCCGCTCCTCCATCAAGCAGGTCGCCTCCGGCCGCTTCGGTGTCACGAGCGAGTACCTGGTCAACGCGGACGACATCCAGATCAAGATGGCGCAGGGCGCCAAGCCCGGCGAGGGCGGCCAGCTGCCCGGCCACAAGGTCTACCCGTGGGTCGCCAAGACGCGTCACTCGACGCCCGGCGTCGGCCTCATCTCGCCGCCGCCGCACCACGACATCTACTCCATCGAGGACCTGGCCCAGCTGATCCACGACCTCAAGAACGCCAACCCGGCGGCCCGCATCCACGTGAAGCTGGTCTCCGAGGTCGGTGTCGGCACGGTCGCCGCGGGTGTCTCCAAGGCGCACGCGGACGTCGTCCTCATCTCCGGCCACGACGGCGGTACGGGCGCTTCTCCGCTGACGAGTCTCAAGCACGCGGGCGGTCCCTGGGAGCTCGGCCTCGCCGAGACCCAGCAGACCCTGCTGCTCAACGGCCTGCGCGACCGGATCGTCGTCCAGACCGACGGCCAGCTCAAGACCGGCCGTGACGTCGTCATCGCCGCGCTGCTCGGCGCCGAGGAGTTCGGTTTCGCGACCGCGCCGCTCGTCGTCTCCGGCTGCGTCATGATGCGCGTCTGCCACCTGGACACCTGCCCGGTCGGCATCGCCACCCAGAACCCGGTCCTGCGCGACCGCTTCTCCGGCAAGGCCGAGTACGTCGTCAACTTCTTCGAGTTCATCGCCGAAGAGGTCCGCGAACTCCTCGCCGAGCTGGGCTTCCGTACCCTCGAAGAGGCCGTCGGCCACGCCGAGCTGCTCGACACCAGCCGCGCGGTCACGCACTGGAAGGCGCAGGGCCTCGACCTGGCTCCGCTCTTCCACGTGCCCGAGCTGCCCGAGGGCGCGGTCCGCCACGCCCTGATCGAGCAGGACCACGGTCTGGAGAAGGCCCTCGACAACGAGCTGATCGAGCTCGCCGCCGAGGCGCTGGGCGCGGCTTCCGCCGAGGAGGCGCAGCCGGTCCGGGCCCAGGTCGCGATCCGCAACATCAACCGTACGGTCGGCACCATGCTCGGCCACGAGGTGACGAAGAAGTTCGGCGGCGCCGGTCTGCCCGCCGACACCATCGACATCACCTTCACCGGCTCCGCCGGCCAGTCCTTCGGCGCCTTCCTGCCGGCCGGTGTCACCCTCCGCCTGGAGGGCGACGCCAACGACTACGTCGGCAAGGGCCTCTCCGGCGGCCGCGTGATCGTCCGCCCGGACCGGGGCGCCGACCACCTGGCCGAGTACTCGACCATCGCGGGCAACACCATCGCGTACGGCGCGACCGGCGGCGAGCTGTTCCTGCGCGGCCGCACCGGCGAGCGCTTCTGCGTCCGCAACTCCGGCGCGCTGGTCGTCTCGGAGGGCGTGGGCGACCACGGCTGCGAGTACATGACCGGCGGTACGGCGGTCGTCCTCGGCGAGACGGGCCGTAACTTCGCGGCCGGCATGTCCGGCGGCGTCGCGTACGTCGTCGACCTCGACCGGGACAACGTCAACTCCGGCAACCTGGAGGCGATCGAGGCCCCGTCGGACTCCGACAAGGCCTGGCTGCACGATGTCGTGCGCCGCCACCACGAGGAAACGGGTTCGACCGTCGCCGAGAAGCTCCTCGCCGACTGGTCCGTCAACGTGGGCCGTTTCAGCAAGATCATCCCCACCACGTACAAGGCAGTGCTCGCCGCCAAGGACGCCGCTGAGCTCGCCGGTCTCTCCGAGGCCGAGACCACCGAGAAGATGATGGAGGCGGCGACCAATGGCTGACCCCAAGGGCTTCCTGACCACCGGGCGCGAGGTCGCCAAGACCCGGCCGGTGGGCGAGCGAGTCAAGGACTGGAACGAGGTCTACGTTCCCGGCTCCCTGCTGCCGATCATCAGCAAGCAGGCCGGCCGCTGCATGGACTGCGGCATCCCGTTCTGCCACAACGGCTGCCCGCTCGGGAACCTCATCCCCGAGTGGAACGACTACGCCTACCGCGAGGACTGGGCGCAGGCGTCCGAGCGGCTGCACGCCACCAACAACTTCCCGGAGTTCACCGGCCGTCTGTGCCCGGCTCCGTGCGAGGCCGCGTGCGTGCTCGGCATCAACCAGCCGGCCGTCACCATCAAGAACGTCGAAGTCTCCATCATCGACAAGGCGTGGGACGGCAACGACGTCAAGCCGCAGGCGCCCGAGCGTCTGTCCGGCAAGACCGTCGCGGTCATCGGCTCGGGTCCGGCGGGTCTCGCCGCGGCCCAGCAGCTGACCCGGGCCGGCCACACGGTCGCCGTGTTCGAGCGCGCCGACCGCGTCGGCGGCCTGCTGCGCTACGGCATCCCCGAGTTCAAGATGGAGAAGCGGCACATCAACCGCCGCATCGAGCAGATGCGCGCGGAGGGTACGAAGTTCCGCACCGGCGTGGAGATCGGCCGCGACATCACGGCGAGGGACCTGCGCAAGCGGTACGACGCCGTGGTCATCGCCGCGGGCGCCACGACCGCCCGTGACCTGCCCGTCCCGGGCCGGGAGCTGAACGGCATCCACCAGGCGATGGAGTACCTGCCGCTCGCCAACAAGGTCGTCGAGGGCGACTTCGTCACTCCGCCGATCACGGCCGAGGGCAAGCACGTCGTCGTCATCGGCGGCGGCGACACGGGTGCGGACTGCGTGGGCACCGCCCACCGCCAGGGCGCTGCCTCGGTCACGCAGCTGGAGATCATGCCGCGTCCGGGCGAGGAGCGGGCGGCCGGCCAGCCCTGGCCTACCTTCCCGATGCTCTACAAGGTCACCTCGGCGCACGAGGAGGGCGGCGAGCGGGTCTACTCCGTCTCCACCACCCACTTCGAGGGCGACGAGGACGGCAACGTCCAGTTCCTGCACCTGGTCGAGGTCGAGTTCGTCGAGGGCAAGCTGACGCAGAAGCCCGGCACCGAGCGGAAGATCCCGGCGCAGCTCGTCACGCTCGCGATGGGCTTCACGGGCACGGACGTCGAGAACGGGCTCGTCTCGCAGTTTGGTCTGGACCTCGACGAGCGAGGTAACATCGCTCGCGACGCGGACTTCGCCACCAACGTCGACGGCGTGTTCGTGGCCGGCGACGCGGGCCGCGGCCAGTCGCTGATCGTCTGGGCGATCGCCGAGGGCCGCTCGGCGGCGCGCGGAGTCGACCGCTTCCTGACGGGTGCGAGCGACCTCCCGGCCCCGATCCGCCCGACGGACCGTGCCCTGACGGTCTGACCCCGGGGTCCGACGACCCCACCTGACGTCCCGTACAACGGAGTACGGAACTGAGCGCGGCGCCTGCCCCACTGTCCCCGACCGGACGACTGGGCGGGCGCCGCGGCGCGTTCCGAACGGCCCGTCGCTACTGCATGCTCATACGGTGCGGGTGCCACGGGTCCGACGGGCAGACGAAGGCCCGGTACTCGCCGTCGCGGCCCACGCTGACCCCCGTCGCCGGCGCCACCGGCGGGTACGGTCCCCAACTGCCCCCGGAGTCGTAGGAGTCGATGGTCAACAGGACCCGCATCTCACTGCCGCAGGCGGCGCAGTACACCCGTACGAGATCGGTCCTGTGCCAGGAGTCCCAGCCGCCGACCTTCCAGCCGGGCGCGAGTGAGAGATCGTACTGGTACCAGGGTGCCGCCTCCCCGGCCCGCTCGCGGAACGCGTCCTCCCAGGCATCGATCCGCTCGACGAGGTCCGAGGGCAGATAGTCCGCGAAGGGGTACTCCACGACCTGCTCCGGATACAGCACGCACGGCCTCGGCAGATATCCCGTCCGTTCCACGATCGGCGGCTCCGGTTGTACGGACAGGGGGTCGGTGACGTCCGCCGCCCGCCGCCAGCGCAGACGGGTCGACGGGCCGAAGTGACTGGATCCGCCGTCCTCGTGGCCGGTGAAGGGGCACCACAGCACCTGGAGCAGATCCGTCCCCGGCGGGGCGAAGGCCGCCAGGTCGGGCACGTCCCGGGCGTAGAACTGGGCGAGGGCGAGCAGGGGGAGCGGGGTTCCGTCATGCCGGTCCGGCTGGTAGCCGGACAGGGACATCTCATCGAGTTCCGCGCGCTCGGCGTCGGTGTAGGGCACGCCGTCGGCGCCGGCCGGCCGGGGGCGCGCCCAGGCCGTCTCGACGATCGTCTCGTACCGCCGCGCCCGCTCCGGCCGTACGCCCGGCACCCTGCCGTGTTCACGGCAGACGGGCCACTCCTCGTCCGCCGGCCACAGCAGCGGCCCGCCCACCGAACTGTCGGCGGCCGTCGGCGCACCCCGGCGTGGGTGCAGCCGGGTGCCGGTCCGGGCGAAGGGCGCCAGTTCGGGGAAGGGGATCGTGATGTCGAGCGGACGGTACGGGGTGGTGGGCCTCACTCGCACAGGCTAGCGAGCCACGCCGCCGCATATGGGCCGTGGATACACGCTCCGGATTCGACCCTCCCGGGTGATCACGTACGCTCGGCACCTCGTAGGGGCACGATGGAGGGGAGGCGTCCGTGGCGCTGAGTCTGCGCAAGGTCGAGGAGTCCGCACCCGCGCTGGTGAGTCTGTACAAGTCGGCCGGGGTCTCGCTCCAGAAGCACGGCATGAGCGGACAGCGCGTCGCCGTCTATCTCGTGCTCGACTACTCGGGCTCGATGAAGCCGTACTACCAGGACGGCAGCGTCCAGGCGCTCGCCGACCGGGTGCTGGGGCTCTCGGCGAATCTGGACGACGACGGGCGGGTGCCGGTCGTGTTCTTCTCCACCGACATCGACGCCGAGACCGACATCGCGCTCGACGACCACGAGGGCCGGATCGACCGGATCGTCGCCGGGCTCGGCCATATGGGCAAGACGAGTTACCACCTGGCGATGGACGCGGTCATCGACCACTATCTCGACAGCGGCGCCACGGCCCCCGCGCTCGTCGTCTTCCAGACCGACGGCGGGCCGATCAACAAGCTCGCCGCCGAGCGCTATCTGTGCAAGGCGGCGCGGCTGCCGCTCTTCTGGCAGTTCATCGGTTTCGGCGACCCGGGCAGCCGGCAGTTCGAGTTCCTGCGCAAGCTGGACGAGCTGGCGGTCCCGGCCAAGCGGCCCGTCGACAACGCCGGCTTCTTCCACGCGGGCAAGGACCCGCGCCGGGTCCCGGACGCGGAGCTGTACGACCGGATCGTCGCGGAGTTCCCCGTCTGGCTGTCCGCGGCGCGGGCCCGGGGCATCGTGCGGCCGTGACGCCCGGGGCGTAATCCACTGGCCGGAGCGGCTCCCCGTGCGGAAGGGTGAGGCCATGGCATCTCTGGTGAGACATGTGACGATCGACAGCTCCGACGCCTACGCCCTGGCCACGTTCTGGGCCGCGGCGCTGGATTCCCGGCTTTCCGACGACGACCAGCCGGGCGACGAGGAGGCGCTGGTGGAGGCGCCCGGCGCCGCGCTCCTCTTCGTGACCGTGCCCGAGAAGAAGTCGGTCAAGAACCGGGTCCACCTCGATCTCCAGCCGCAGGACCGCACCCGCGACGAGGAGGTCGAGCGGCTGCTGAAGCTGGGCGCGACGCTGGTGAGCGACCGGCGGAACGCCGACGGGACGGGCTGGGCGACGCTGGCCGATCCCGAGGGCAACGAGTTCTGCGTGGAGCGTTCCGCCGGCGAACGCGCGGAGTAATCCGGACAGGAGATGTCGGGTATCCGGTGTTCCCTCGAACCATGAGCAGCACAGAGACCGCGGGGAACACCGCACAGACCTGGTCGGCCTTCGCCGCCGCCGAGCCCGAGCTCGCCGCGACCGTACGGGAGCGCTTCGGCCGCTACACCCATCACGTTCTCGCGACCGTACGGAAGGACGGCTCGCCACGCCTCACCGGCCTCGAAGTGAACTTCCGCTTCGAGGAGTTGTGGCTCGCGATGATGCCGAACTCCCGCAAGGCGCTCGACCTCCGGCGCGACCCGCGGTGCTCGCTGCTCGCCAACCCGGGCGGCGGGACCGACATGGACGGCGGCGACGTCCGCGTCTCCGGGCGGGCCACCGAGGTCACCGACCCGGAGACTCTCGAGCGGTTCGCGACGGAGGTCGGCGCGCCGCCGCCGTTCCACCTCTTCCTGGTGGAGCCGACGGAGGTGGTCCGCACCTCCGTCGAGGGCGACGAGCTGGTCGTCCGCACCTGGACGCCGGGACGGCCGGTACGCACGATCCGGCGCGGCAACGACGACAGCCCGCCGCGTGAGGACTCATGACCGGGCGGTCATGACGCACCCAGCACCAGGGCCCGGCACCGGGACGGGGCGCCCCAGGCGTCCCGCAGCGGCCGGGCCTTGCGCAGCCAGAGGGAGAGGTCGAGCTCCTCGGTGTAGCCGACGGCGCCGTGGATCCGCAGCGCGGTGAGGGCCGCGGCGTGGGCCGCCTCGCCGGCCGAGACCTTCGCGGCGGCCAGATCGGCGCGCTCGAAGGTCAGCGCCGCTCCGAACAACAGCGGGCGGGCGAACTCCAAGCCGATCAGCGTGTCCGCCAGCCGGTGCTTGACCGCCTGGAACGACCCGATCGCCGTGCCGAACTGCGTGCGCCGCTTGGCGTACGCGACCGTCCGGTCGAGCAGGGTCAGCCCCACCCCCACCGACTGGGCGGCCGTCGCGAGCATCGCCCAGCGCACGGCGTGCTCGGCGGCGGCGGTGACGGCGGGGCCGGAGGCGAGCAGCCTCCCGCCGGGCGCGGGCCGCGCGAGGCGCCGGGCCGGATCGGCGGACGCCCGCACGGGACCGTGGCCGGGGGCGATCCGGAGTTCGTCGCCGGTGACCACCAGCGTGAGCGCGGCGACGTCCGCGTCGAGCGCGCGGCCGCCGGCCGCCACGGGCGGCGCCAGCGTCGTCACCGTCTCGCCGGAGGCGATGCCCGGCAACAGCCGCTTCGCCGGGCCGTCATCGCCCCGGCGCGCCAGCTCCGCGAGCAGGGCCGCCGCCGCGGTCGTCTCGACGACCGGGCCCGGCACCCCGTGGCGGCCCAGCTCCACGAAGGCCAGGGCCACTTCGACGGGCAGCGGGCCCACCCCCTCGTACGGCTCAGGGACCGCGAGGGCGAACACGCCCGCCTCCGCGAGCCGCGTCCACAGCGCGAGCCCCGGCTCCGGGGACCCCGCACCCCACGCCCGTACCACCGCCGGAGTGTCCGCGGACGTGAGCATCGCGTCCAGCGAGCGCGTGAAGGCGCGCTGTTCCTCGGTGGGCAGGAACCTCATCGGCGGCGGCCCTTCGGCAGGCCGAGCAGCCGCTCGGCGATGATGTCGCGCTGGATCTCGTTCGTCCCCGCGTAGATCGGCCCCGCCAGCGCGAAGACGTACCCCTCGGCCCACTCCCCGTCCGTCAACTCCCCCTCCGCCCCCAGCAGATCGAGCGCCGTCTCGTGCAGTGCGATGTCGTACTCCGACCAGAAGACCTTGTTGAGGCTCGACTCGGCCCCGATCGTCGCGCCCGCCGCGAAGCGCGCCGCCCCGCCCGCAGTGAAGAGCTGGTACGCCCGCGCCCCGATCACCGCGTCCGCCACCCGGTCCCGCACGCCCGGGTCCGCACCGGTCGTGTGCCACAGCCGTACGAGACGGTCGGCGGCGGCCAGGAAGCGGCCGGGGGAGCGGAGCGTCAGCCCGCGTTCGTTGCCGGTCGTGGACATCGCGATCCGCCAGCCCTGGCCGGGCTCCCCGATCACGTCCTCGTCCGGCACGAAGACCTCGTCGAGGAAGAGTTCGGCGAAGGCCGGCTTCCCGTCGAGCCGTCCGATGGGCCGGACGGTCACCCCCGGCGCCCGCAGGTCGAACATCAGGTACGTCAGCCCCCGGTGCGGGCGGTCGGCGGCCGGGTCGCTGCGGAAGATGCCGAAGGCCCGGTCGGCGAAGGCCGCCCGCGACGACCAGGTCTTCTGCCCGGACAGCAGCCAGCCGCCCTCCGTGCGGACCGCCCGCGAGGTCAGTGAGGCCAGGTCCGAGCCGGACTCGGGCTCGGACCACGCCTGGGCCCAGACGACCTCACCGGTCGCCATCGACGGCAGGACACGCGCCCGCTGTTCCTCGGTGGCGTGGTCGAAGAGGGTGGGGGCCAGCAGGTTGATGCCGTTCTGCGACACCCGGCCGGGCGCCCCCGCCGCGTAGTACTCCTCCTCGAAGATCAGCCACCGGAAGATGTCGGCGTCCCGGCCGCCGTACCGCTCGGGCCAGGTAACCACCGACCAGCGGTCGGTGGCGAGCTCCGCCTCCCACGCGCGATGGGCCGCGAAGCCCTCCTCGGTCTCCAGGGACGGCAGCGGTTCGTCAGGGACGTGGGCGCGGAGCCACTCCCGCGCCCGCGCGCGGAAGTCCTCCTCGTCCGCGGTGTACGTCAGATCCATCAGGCGCCCGCCTCCTTCATCGCCGCCTCCTTCATCGCCGTCACGTCCATTCCGGCGAGCGAGTCGGCGGCGGTCTCCGCGTTGTGCGCGTGGGCGAGGTGGTGCAGGCCGAAGGCCGAGTCCAGGCCGGAGTGCAGACCCTGGAGGTCCTCGGCCTGGTTCACCGCCCGTTTGGTGAGGGCGAGTCCGAGCCGGGGCATCTCCGCGATCCGCAGTGCCAGCCGGTCGGTGGCCGCGGCCAGTTCCTCGCGGGGCACGACCCGGTTGACCATGCCGATCTCGTACGCCCGGCGGGCCGTCATCCGGTCCCCGGTGTAGAGGAACTCCTTGGCGATCCTCGGCGGCATCACCCAGGGGTGGGCGAAGTACTCGACGCCCGGGATGCCCATCCGTACGACCGGGTCGGCGAAGAACGCGTCCTCGCTCGCCACGATCAGGTCGCAGATCCAGGCCAGCATCAACCCGCCCGCGACGCAGGCGCCCCGGACGGAGGCGACGACCGGCTTGGGCAGTTCGCGCCAGCGCCGGCACATGCCCAGATAGACCTCCGACTCGCGGGCGAAGCGGGACTCGGCGCCCTGCCGGCCGGAGTGGTCCCACCACAGTCCGGCCCGTCGCTCGAAGGGCAGATGGGCGTCGCGCCCGGGGCTGCCGATGTCGTGGCCCGCGGAGAAGTGCTCGCCCGCACCGGCCAGGACGACGACCTTCACCTCGGGGTCCTCGGCCGCGCGGTAGAAGGCGGCGTCGAGGGCGTAGGTCATCGCGGAGTTCTGGGCGTTGCGGTAGCGGGGGCGGTTGAGGGTGACGTACGCGACCGGGCCGCGCGTTTCGAGGAGAACGGGATCGTCGGTCATCCGGGCATCCTTCCCTAACAAGTGTTTGGTAGGTTAACGTACGGCCATGAACAGCGTCGAGGAGTTCCGCACCGGGATACGGGACTGGCTGCGAGCCCACCTCACCGGCGAGTTCGCCGGCCTCAAGGGCCTCGGCGGTCCCGGTCGCGAACACGAGGCGTTCGCCGAACGCCTCGCCTGGGAACGGCACTTGGCCGCACACGGCTGGACCTGCGTCGGCTGGCCGAAGGAGCACGGCGGACGCGGCGCGAGCATCGAGGAGCAGATCGCCTTCCACGAGGAGTACGCCCTCGCCGACGCCCCCGCCCGCGTCAACCACATCGGCGAACAGCTCCTCGGCCCCACGCTCATCGCCTACGGCACACCGGAGCAGAAGGCCCGTTTCCTCCCCCCGATCCGGGCCGTCGAGGAGCTCTGGTGCCAGGGCTACAGCGAACCGGACGCCGGCTCCGACCTCGCCGCCGTCCGCACCCGCGCCACCCGCGACGGCGACACCTGGGTGGTGCACGGCCAGAAGATCTGGACCTCCCTCGCCCACGAGTCCCAGTGGTGCTTCGTCGTCGCCCGCACCGAACCCGGCTCGCGACGGCACGCCGGACTCTCCTACCTCCTCGTCCCGATGGACCAGCCGGGCGTCGAGGTCCGGCCGATCACCCAGCTCACCGGCACCAGCGAATTCAACGAGGTCTTCTTCGACGGGGCCCGCACCGACGCCGCCCACGTCGTCGGCGCACCCGGCGACGGCTGGCGGATCGCGATGGCCACCCTCGGCTTCGAACGCGGCGTCTCCACCCTGGGCCAGCAGGTCGGATTCCGCCGGGAGCTGGAAGGGCTCATCGCCCTCGCCCGGCGCAACGGCGCGATCGCCGACCCGCACATCCGCGACCGGCTCGTCCGGTCATGGAGCGGACTCCAGACCATGCGCGCGAACGCCCTGTGCGGAACCGAACCCTCCGTGGCCAAGCTGTACTGGTCGCACTGGCACCGCGACCTCGGCGATCTCGCCATGGAGGTGTGCGGCGCCGCCTCCACGGTCGTGGCGGGCGAACCGTACGAACTCGACACCTGGCAGCGGCTGTTCCTCTTCTCCCGCGCCGACACCATCTACGCCGGATCGAGCGAGATCCAGCGGAACATCATCGCCGAGCGGGTGCTCGGCCTCCCGAAGGAGCCGCGCCCATGACACCGCCCGCCGCCCCCGACTACATACCGGGACACGGACTCCTCGCCGGCCGCACCGCCGTCGTCACCGCCGCCGCCGGAGCCGGCATCGGCGGCGCCACCGCCCGCCGATTCCTGGAGGAGGGCGCCAGGATCCTCGTCAGCGACGCCCACGCCCGCCGCCTGAAGGAGACCGAGGCCGCGCTCGGCACCGAGTTCGGCGCCGACCGCGTCGACTCCCTGCCCTGCGACGTCACCGACGAGAGTCAGGTCCAGGCGCTGTACGGAACCGCCGTACGGCTCCACGGCGGCCTGGACATCGTCGTCAACAACGCCGGCCTCGGCGGGACCGCCGACCTCGTCGACATGACCGACGAACAGTGGACGCGGGTCCTCGACGTCACCCTGAACGGCACCTTCCGCTGCACCCGGGCCGCACTGCGCCACTTCAGGGACTCCGGCCGCCCCGGCGCCGTCGTCAACAACGCCTCCGTCGTCGGCTGGCGCGCCCAGGCCGGCCAGGCCCACTACGCCGCCGCCAAGGCCGGCGTCATGGCCCTGACCCGCTGCGCGGCCGTCGAGGCGGCCGCGTACGGCGTCCGCGTCAACGCCGTCTCGCCCTCGCTCGCCATGCACCCCCACCTGGTCAAGGTCACCTCGGCGGAACTCCTGGAGGAACTGACCGCCCGCGAGGCCTTCGGGCGGTACGCCGAACCCTGGGAGATCGCCAACGTCATCGTCTTCCTCGCCAGCGGCTACTCCTCCTACATGACCGGCGAGACCGTCTCCGTCAGCAGCAGGCATCCATAGGACGAGAATGGTGACGTGCCGACGAACACGCCAAACAGCAAGCCGAGCAGCAAGCCGACCAGGCCGGGCGGCAAGCCGAGCAGCCCCAAGAAGACCCAGGTGACCGCCTCGCCCGAGCGGCGCCGCGAACTCCTCGACACCGCCGCCGAGGTCTTCGCCGCCCAGGGCTACAACGCCACCACCGTCCGCAAGATCGCGGACGCCGCCGGCATGCTCGCCGGCAGCCTCTACTACCACTTCGATTCCAAGGAATCGATGCTCGACGAGATCCTCTCCACCTTCCTGGCCGAACTGTGGGAGGGGTACGACGCCGTCCTCGCCGCCGGCCTCGGCCCCAGGGAGACCATCGAGGCCCTCGTCACCGAATCCTTCCGGGAGATCGACCGGCACCGCGCCGCCGTCGCCATCTACCAGAAGGAGTCCAGGCACCTCACCGACCAGCCCCGCTTCCACTACCTCTCCGACTCGCAGCAGAAGTTCGAGAAGGCGTGGCTCGGCACCCTGGAGCGCGGCGTCGAGGCCCGGGTCTTCCGCGCCGACCTCGACATCCGGCTCACCTACCGGTTCGTGCGCGACACCGTCTGGGTCGCCGCGTCCTGGTACCGGCCGGGCGGACAGCACAGCCCGGAGGAGATCGCCCGCCAGTACCTCTCGATGGTCCTGGACGGAATCGCCGTACGCACCTGACCCGACCGTGTGAAGGAGCAGCCATGCCCGAGGCCTACATCGTCGAAGCGGTCCGCACCCCGGTGGGCCGCCGCCGGGGCGGGCTCTCCGCGGTCCACCCGGCGGACCTCGGCGCCCACGTCCTGAAAGCCCTCGTCGCACGCTCCGGCATCGACCCCGCCGCCGTCGACGACGTGGTCTTCGGCTGCCTCGACACCGTCGGCCCCCAGGCCGGCGACATCGCCCGTACGGCCTGGCTCGCCGCCGGCCTCCCCGAAACGGTCCCCGGGGTCACCGTCGACCGCCAGTGCGGCTCCTCCCAGCAGGCCGTCCACTTCGCCGCCCAGGGCGTGCTCTCCGGCACCCAGGACCTGGTCGTCGCGGGCGGCACCCAGAACATGTCGATGATCCCGATCGCCTACGCCTCCCGGCAGGCCGCCGAGCCGCTCGGTCTGACCGAGGGCCCGTACGCCGGCTCCGAAGGCTGGCGCGCCCGCTACGGCGACGCACCGGTCAACCAGTTCCACGGCGCCGAGCTGATCGCCGCCACCTGGGGCATCACCCGCCGTGACCAGGAAGAATTCGCCCTGCGCTCCCACGAGCGGGCCGTGCGCGCCATCGACGAGGGCCGCTTCGACCGGGAGACCGTCCCCTACGGCGACGTGACCGTCGACGAGGGCCCGCGCCGGGACACCACCCCGGAGAAGATGGCGGGTCTCGCTCCGGTCGTCCAGGGCGGCACCATCACCGCGGCCTGCTCGTCCCAGGTCTCCGACGGCGCCGCGGCGATGCTGCTCGCGAGCGAGCGGGCCGTCCGCGAACACGGGCTCACCCCGCGCGCCCGGGTCCACCACCTCTCGGTACGCGGCGAGGACCCGATCCGGATGCTGTCGGCGCCGATCCCGGCCACCGCGCACGCCCTGAGGAAGACGGGCATGACCATCGACGACATGGACCTGGTCGAGATCAACGAGGCCTTCGCCCCGGTCGTCCTCGCCTGGCTGAAGGAGACCGGAGCCGACCCGGCGCGCGTCAACGTCAACGGCGGCGCGATCGCCCTCGGCCACCCGCTGGGCGCCACCGGAGTCAAGCTGATGACGACCCTCCTGCACGAGCTGGAACGGACCGGCGGCCGCTTCGGCCTCCAGACCATGTGCGAGGGCGGCGGCCAGGCGAACGTGACGATCATCGAACGGCTGTGACGCCGGCGCGCGCGGCCCGTGTGACGCTCGTCGCTGTCCCGCCCTTCAGGGCGGGACGGCATGCTACTGTTCTCCCGTTGCTAGTTTTGGTACCCATGAACTTTATGTGCGCCTGACGGGAATGTTCCTTCAGGCGCAATTTTGTTTTCCGGACTCTCCGGGATGGGGCCCCTACCTGTTCAGGAGATACACATGGCTACTGGAACCGTGAAGTGGTTCAACTCGGAAAAGGGCTTCGGCTTCATCGAGCAGGACGGCGGCGGCGCCGACGTCTTCGCCCACTACTCCAACATCGCGACCTCCGGCTTCCGTGAGCTCCAGGAAGGCCAGAAGGTCACCTTCGACGTCACGCAGGGCCAGAAGGGCCCGCAGGCGGAGAACATCCTCCCCGCCTGATTGCCGTAACGCGTTTCTCGCAGCCGGGGCCCGCACCGCGCAGGTGCGGGTCCCGGCTCGCGCTGTGCTCAGGCCAGGAAGGCATTTCCCCATGACTCGCTCCGAAAAGCGGCCCCGCCGGGCCGCGGACTCCACTTCCGGAACCCCGTCCGGAAATGCCTCGGGCCGCCCCGCGCGCGCCTCCGGCAGCCGTAACGGCTCGGGCGGTGCCGGCTCGCGCCGCGGCGCCGGCACCGGTGCCCCCAAGGGCAGGGGCGGCGCCTCGCGCGGCCGCGGCCCGGCCACGCCTCCTCCGCCGCGTGAGTTCACCCTGCCGGAGACGCTGACCCCCGCGCTCCCCTCCGTCGAGTCCTTCGACGCCCTCGACATGCCCCCGGCGCTCGTCAAGACGCTCAACGCCCAGGGCGTGACCGAGCCCTTCCCGATCCAGGGCGCCACCCTGCCGAACTCGCTCGCCGGCCGGGACATCCTCGGCCGCGGCCGCACCGGCTCCGGCAAGACCCTCGCCTTCGGCCTCGCCCTGCTCGCCCGCACCGCCGGCCGCCGTGCCGAGCCCAAGGCGCCGCTCGCCATGGTCCTCGTGCCCACCCGCGAGCTCGCGCAGCAGGTGACCGACGCGCTCTCCCCGTACGCCACCTCCGTGCAGCTGCGGCTGGCCACCGTCGTCGGCGGCATGTCCATCACCAAGCAGGCCAACTCCCTGCGCCGCGGCGCCGAGGTCCTCGTCGCCACCCCCGGCCGTCTCAAGGACCTCATCGAGCGCGGCGACTGCCGTCTCGACCAGGTCGCGATCACGGTCCTGGACGAGGCCGACCAGATGGCCGACATGGGCTTCATGCCGCAGGTCGTCGCGCTGCTCAAGCAGGTCGAGCCCGACGGTCAGCGGATGCTGTTCTCGGCGACGCTCGACCAGAACATCGACCGGCTGGTGAAGATGTTCCTCACCGACCCGGTCGTGCACTCCGTCGACCCCTCGGCGGGCGCGGTGACGACGATGGAGCACCACCTCCTGTACGTCGCCGACGAGACCGACAAGAAGGCCGTCACCACCCGGATCGCGGCCCGCGACGGCCGCACGATCCTCTTCCTCGACACCAAGCGTGCCGTGGACCGGCTGGTCAAGCGGCTCCTCGCGAGCGGTGTACGCGCCTCCGGCCTGCACGGCGGCCGTTCCCAGCCGCAGCGCAACCGCACCCTGGACCAGTTCAAGAACGGCCTGGTCACCGTGCTGGTGGCGACCAACGTGGCGGCCCGCGGCATCCACGTCGACGACCTCGACCTGGTCGTGAACGTCGACCCGCCGATCGACCACAAGGACTATCTGCACCGCGGCGGCCGCACCGCCAGGGCCGGCGAGTCCGGCAGCGTCGTCACGCTCGTCCTGCCCGAGCAGAAGCGGGACATGAGCCGGCTCATGTCCAACGCGGGCATCAGCCCCCGCACGGCCCAGATCAAGTCGAGCGACGAGGAACTGACCCGCCTCACCGGTGCCCGGGAGCCCTCCGGCATACCGGTCGTCATCGAGGTCCCGCAGCCCACGCAGCCCGCCCAGGGCCGCAGCGGCGGGTCCAGGTCCGGCGCCCCGAGGACCGGCGGCCAGCGCTCGCGCCGCGGTGGCGGCGGGGCCGGCGGGGCCGGCGGACGCTCGCGTACGACCTCCACCGGCCGTACGGCCACGGGCGGCGGTTCCGCCACCCGCACCCGCAGCGGCGGCGGCGCTCGCCGGGGCGCGGCCTAGGAAAGTCCGGCGGGCCGGGGCCGGATCAGGCCCCGGCCCGGTCGGCAGCCGGTCGGCGCCGTCGTAGCGGATCGCGGGCGGGATGCGGAAGCCGCGTCTCGAAGGAGACGGCCGAACTCCCGTACAGGGGGCGAGGGTTCAGCCTGGTGGCGGCAGGGCGCGGAGCACGTGCTCGGCCTCGGACATGACCCGCAGGACGAGTTCCTCGCAGCTCGGAAGGTCCTCGATCACCCCCGCGACCTGTCCGGACGCCATGACGCCGAGGTCGGTGCGGCCCTCGACCATGGCGGCTCTGAGGAGCATGGGGGTGTTCGCGGCGAGCAGGACCTGGCTCCACGAGAGGTCCTTGCCGTGTCTCATCGCGCGTCCGTCACGGACCATCCGCGGCCATGACAGACCCGAGAGCTTCCGGAAGCCGGCCGCGTGCCGCACGGCCCGTGCCAACGCCCGGAACCTGCCCGTCTGTTCGAGAGCGGCGACCATCTCCGTACGGAGCATCCGGTGCGGCAGCCCGTCGACGGCCGTGGTCACGGTGACGTCCTTGACCGACGCCGCGAGGTACATCGCCTTGACCGCGTCCGGCACGGTCGAGTCGGAGGTGAGCAGGAAGCGCGTCCCCATGGCGATGCCCGCCGCCCCGTAGGAGAGCGCGGCGACCAGGCCCCGGCCGTCGTGGAAGCCGCCGGCCGCGATCACCGGAACGCCGACCGCGTCCACCACCTGAGGCAGCAGGACGGTGGTGGCCACCTCGCCGGTGTGCCCGCCTCCCTCCCCGCCCTGCACGATCACCGCGTCCGCGCCCCACGCGGCGACCTTCTCGGCATGCCGCCGGGCCCCGACCGACGGGATCACGACCACACCGGCGTCCTTCAGTTCGGCGATCAGCTCGCGGGACGGGGCGAGGGCGAACGAGGCGACCCGTACGCCCTCGTCGACGATGATCCGCACCCGCTCCCGGGCGTCGCCCGCGTCCGCGCGCAGATTCACCCCGAAGGGCCGGTCCGTACGGGACTTCACCTCGCGGACCGCGGCGCGCAGCTCGTCGGCGGTCATGGTCGCGGAGGCGAGGATGCCGAGCGCGCCGGCGGCGGCGGTCGCCGAGACCAGACGCGGACCGGCGACCCAGCCCATACCGGTCTGGACGATCGGGTGGCGGACGCCGGTGAGGCTGGTCAGCGCGGTCTCCATCAGGCCCTGACCTCGCGATCGCGCAGCCCCTCGGGGTCGATCACCTGGCGGATCAGCCGCAGCTCCTCGGCGGTCGGCTCGCGGGTGTACGGCACGTCGTCGCCGATCACCAGGTCGAAGCCGGTGGCCGCCCTGACCTGGTCCACGGTGACGCCCGGGTGGAGGGAGGCGAGCCGCATCGAGCGGTCGGGCGTCTCGAAGTCGAGGACGCCCAGATCGGTGACGACCCGGGGGATCCGGTGGAAGCGGGTCGCCCCGGCGGCGGCCGCACGGTCGTAGCCGACGCCGCTGACCATGTCGACGCGTTCGACGAAGACCCGGGGCGAGTGCTTGGGGATCCAGTAACTCACCGGGTTGTTCAGGGTGTTGACCGGCGCGCCGCGGACCCCGAGGAGCTGGCGGGTGGGCCGCGACCAGTCGCCGACGCACGAGATGTTCTGGTTGCCGTACCGGTCGATCTGGCTCGCGCCCATCATGACGTGGCGCGCCCCGCCGGTGACCATGGTGAGATGGCGGCGGTACGGCAGCCAGCCCTCCACCTCTCCGTCGAGGCCGACGAGCATCGCCTCGCCGTCGGTGAGCAGCAGCTCGGGGGCGAAGGAGCGCTTGGCGAGCCGGGCGCCGAAGGAGGAGACGGGAGCCATCGCGGCGGCGAGGATCTCGCCGTTGTCGCGCCACGCCTCGGCGCAGGCGACGACACAGTACTCGGAACGAGTGACGCTCATCGCTGCTCCTCCCGCCAGGTCCGTACGGCCCGCTGGTAGTCGTCCTCGCTCTCGCCGGACAGGAACCGCTCGGCGAACGCGGGCCACGGGGTGGTCGCGTACAACCTCTGGAAGGGCTCGTCGCGGGCGTGGTCGGGGGCGCAGGAGGTGAAGTGGGCGCCGTCGGGAGTCTCGACGACTCCGGTGACGCTGTGGCGGCTCACGAGGAGGGACTGCGGCGCGGCGGTCGCGTCGAACCTGTCGACGATCTGCTCGCACGAGACGTACGCGGTGTCGGCGGCCTCACAGAAGAGGTCGTCGAAGTACGGGTCGGGGCCCAGGTACTGGCCGTTGCCCTGCCGGTCGGCGCGGTTGAGGTGGACCAGGGCCGCGTCCATGCGCAGGGCGGGGACGGCGACGAACGTCTCCCCGTCCTCGTACGGGGAGGTGACCGTCCGCAGCCCGGGGTTGACCGTCATCACGTCCGAGCCGAGCCCGGCCCGCACGGGCAGGAAGGGCAGCCGGTTGGCGGCCGCGTGCAGACCCCACATGAACATCGCCTCGTCGAGTTCCGTCAGCTCGAAGGCTCCGCGCTCGCGGGCGGCGCGGAAGTTCGGTTCGAGGGGGATGGAGTCCAGGGTGGTGAAGGCGGCGACGAGCTTGCGGATCCGGCCGGCGGCGGCGAGCAGGCCCACGTCGGGGCCGCCGTAGGAGACCACGGTGAGATCGGTGATCCCGGACCGGAGCAGCGCTCTGACCAGGGCCATGGGCTTGCGGCGCGAGCCCCAGCCGCCGATGCCGATCGTCATCCCGCTGCGCAGCCGGCCCACCACCTCATCGGGCGTCATCGTCTTGTCGGTCACGCCCGGCGCTCCTTCCCGAAGGTGTCGCGGACCCGGTCGGCGACCCCGCTGAGGTTGGCCTCGAAGGTGAACCCCTGCTCGAAGCGGTAGCTGCGGCGCACGTCCACCGGGTCGATGCCGTTGATGGCCGCCTTGGCCAGGCGGATCAGCGACCCGTCCTTGCGGGCGATCTCGGCCGCCAACTCCAGCGCGGCGTCGAGGAGTCCGGCGCGGGGGACCACCCGCCAGACCGAACCGTGGGCATGCAGTTCGGCGGCGGTGGCGGTGCGGGAGGTGTAGTACAGCGCGCGCATCAGATGCTGCGGCACGAGCCGGGCGAGGTGGGTGGCGGCGCCGAGCGCGCCCCGGTCCAGCTCGGGCAGCCCGAAGGTGGCGTCCTCGGAGGCGACGATGGCGTCCGCGTTGCCGACGAGTCCGATACCGCCCCCCAGGCAGAAGCCGCCGACGGCCGCGACGACCGGGACCTCGCACTCGTACACCGCCGAGAAGGCCTCCGCGCAGCCGTGGTTGGCGCCGATGAGGGCGGCGTGCCCGGTGCCGTGCTCGCGCCGCAGCTCCTTGATGTCGACGCCCGCGTTGAAGCCGCGGCCCTCGGCGGTCAGGACCACGCACCGGTTCCCCGGGTCGCGGCCCGCCGCCCGGACGGCGTCGGCCAGGTCGTACCAGCCCTGGACCGGGAGGGCGTTGACGGGCGGGAAGTCGACGGTGACCAGGGCGACGTGCTTGTCCGGGCTTGAGGTGGAGACACCCATGAGCGGATCAGCTACCTTTCCACCAAACATTTGTTAGGTGACTGCGTGGTGAGGAAGGTAGCAGCCGATGGAGCTGGACGGGAGGGTCGTCGTCGTCACCGGCGGCACGCGCGGGGTGGGCGCCGGCGTCGCCCGCGCCTTTCTGCGGGCCGGGGCGCGCGTGGTCGTCTGCGCCCGCAGACCCCCGGACACGCCGGTGGCGGAGGCGGGCCGCACGGCCGAGTTCGCCCCCCTCGACCTGCGGGAACCACGCGCCGTCACGGAGTTCTTCGCGGACGTCGGCCAGACGTACGGGCGGCTCGACGTCCTCGTCAACAACGCGGGCGGAACGCCGTACCGGCTGCTGGGGGAGGGGGACGCGGAACGCCACGCGCGGGTGCTCGCCCTCAATCTGACGGCCCCGCTGACCGCCACCCTCGCCGCGTACGAGCGGCTGCGGGCCGCGCGCGGCTCGGTCGTCATGATCGGCAGCGTCAGTGGGACCCGGCCCTCGCCGGGGACGGCCGCGTACGGCGCCGCGAAGGCCGGCCTGGAGAACCTGGCCCGCTCGATGGCCGTGGAATGGGCCCCGGACGTCCGGGTCAACACCCTCGTCCTCGGCATGGTCCGCACCGAGCTGTCCCACCTCCACTACGGCGACGAGGACGGAATCGAGGCCGTCGGCAGGACGGTCCCGCTCGGCCGCCTCGCCGAACCGTCGGAGGTGGGGGAGGCTGCGGTCTTCCTCGCCTCCGACCGCGCCGCGTACGTCTCGGGCGCGTCGCTGCTCGTGCACGGCGGCGGGGAGCGCCCCGCCTTCCTGGATGCCGCAACCGCCGACAAGGAGAGCTGAGATGAGTCTGTGCGAGGGCCGGGTCGTGATCGTGACGGGCGGCGGGCGGGGGCTGGGCCGGGCCCACGCGCTCGCCTTCGCGGCGGAGGGGGCGAGGGTCGTCGTCAACGACCTGGGGGTGGGCCTGGACGGCTCAGCCTCGGCCGGTTCGCCGGCCCATCGGGTGGCGGGGGAGATCCGCGCGACCGGCGGCGACGCCGTCGCCCACGGCGGTGACATCGCCACGGAGGAGGGCGCGGCGTCGCTGATCGCCACCGCGCTCGACACGTACGGACGGCTCGACACCCTGGTCAACAACGCGGGCTTCCTGCGCGACCGGATGCTCGTCAACCTCGGCGAGGACGACTGGGACGCGGTCATGCGCGTCCATGTGAAGGGGCACTTCCTGCCGCTGCGCCACGCGGCCGGGCACTGGCGGGCGGAGACCAAGGCGGGGCGGGAGGTCGTGGCTCGGGTCGTCAACACCACATCGGGAGCCGGGCTGTTGGGCAGTGTGGGACAGGGGAACTACGCGGCGGCCAAGGCGGGGATCGTCGGGCTGACTCTGGTCGCGGCGGCGGAGATGGGCCGGTACGGGGTCCAGGTCAACGCGATCGCCCCGGCGGCCAGGACCCGGATGACCGAGCAGGCCTTCGCGGGCCTGGAGGGCGTACCGGAGGACGTCTCCCCGCTCGTGGTGTGGCTGGGCTCGCCGGCGTCGGCGGGGGTGACCGGCCGGGTCTTCGAGGCGGAAGCCGGCCGCATCACGGTCATGGAGGGCTGGCGCCCGGGCCCCACGGCGGACAAGGGGGCGCGCTGGACCCCGGCGGAGGCGGGGGAGACGGCGCGGAAGCTGCTGGCGGCGGCGGAGGAGCCGGGGGCGGTGTACGGGGCGTAGGGCGAGAGGGCGCGCGAACGAGGGACGCGCAAACACCGCGCGCACAATGTCCGCACACTGGGCGGAGGAAGTTAACATCCGGAAAATTCAAGCGAGTTGGGCTGCCGGAGGTGGTTCTACGCGCATCATCATGCTGCCCATGCGAATCCCCCCACGCCTCACCGTCATCGGCGGCGCCGCCGCCCTGCTCTCGACCCTTCTCCTCGGTGCCCCGGCCACGGCCGCCGTCACCCCGGCGCCGCTCCCGGCCACCGCCACGGCCGCCGCGATCGGGAACATCTGTTACTCCGACCTCCCCTCCCAGGCCCACGACACCCTCCGCCTGATCGAGTCGGGCGGCCCCTTCCCGTACCGCCAGGACGGCAGCGTCTTCCAGAACCGGGAAGGCATCCTCCCGGCCCACTCGACCGGCTACTACCACGAGTACACGGTCAAGACCCCCGGCTCCTCCACCCGCGGCGCCCGCCGGATCGTGACCGGCGAGTCGCACCAGGAGGACTACTACACCGCCGACCACTACGCCTCGTTCGACCTCGTCGACCACACCTGCTGACCGGCCCGCCCCCGCCCCGGTCCGGGTTCGCGGGGGTGGCCGTCAGCGGCATCGGGGGGTCGTCCACTCCAGTCGCCTTCTGACCCGCTCGTCGCGTACGAACTCCAGGGCGGCCAAGGCCGTGTCGCGGGCGGTGCCGTCCGGTGTGGCGTCCGCGAGGAGGGCGGCGAGGGCCTCGGTGGCGCGCGGGTCCTGACGCATCGCCAGGCCCCGGGCCGCCTCGGCGACCACGTCCGGATCGGGGTCGTCGAGCCGGGCCGCCAGGGCCTCCCGCAGGACGGGCGTGTCCTCGGGCACCTCCGCGAGGGCCAGCGTCGCCCAGTCCCGCACCCCGGAGTCGTGGTCCCGGCTCAGCGCCAGCAGCGTGTCGACGGCCCGCGCGTGCCCGGCCGGTACGAGCCCGGTGAGCGCGGTCCCGACCGCCCGCCGCACCTCGGCGTCGGCGTGCCCGGCGAACGCCAGCAACTCCGGCAGCCCGGCCGCGTCCCCCACCCGCCCCAGCGCCGCGACCACGGCCAACGCCGGCTCCCGCCCGCCCTCGCCGCCCCCCGGCCTCGAAGCCGGACTCCCGGCGGCGCCGAGCCCGGCGACAGGCCCCGAAGCCGGGCTCCCGGCGGCGCCGACCCCCGAGGCCCCGGGGGTCGAGAGGGTCTCCGTCGCCAGGCGGCGGAGGAGCGGGAGGCTTCGGGACCCGAAGGTGTCCAGGCCGCCCAGGACCGACGCGCCCAGGGACCGGCGCAGGATGGTGTCGCCCGCGCACCAGGCGGCGGCCGCGTGGAAGGTCTCCTCGTCGGCGCGGCTCGCCAGGGCCGCCACCGCCTCGGTCCAGTCGTCCAGGTCGGGGTCCCCGCACCGCAGGGCCCGGGCGGCGAGCTCCTCGCACGGCGTGCGGACGCCGAGCGCGGTCTCCAGGAGCGTGGCGATCGCGGCGTGGCCGGTCTGCTGCTCGTTGCCGCTGCCGGGAGCGCCGTCCTCGCGCAGCAGGTCGACGACGACGGTGATCCCGCCGTCCTCCCGGACGCGGCGGACGACGGCCTCGTACGGCTCCGAGCCGTGCGTCTCCAACAGGCCGCGCAGCACGGCGCCCGCGATGTCCACGCCGATCCAGCGGCGCGCCTCGCGCAGCGCGTCCTCCAAGCCGCCGGCGCCGTGTTCGAGGAGTGCGCGCACGCTCGGCGTGGACCCCCGCCGGGCCGCCGCGACGAGCGGCGGGAGGCCGTCGGGGCCGGGGCGGTCGGGGTCGGCGCCGTGCTCCAGCAGGACCCGTACGGTCTCCGCGTGCCCGAGTCGCACGGCCCAGGCCATGGCCGTGAACCCGTACACCTCCTCCTGGTCCGGGTGCGCCCCGGCGGCCAGCAGCGCCCGCACCACCTCGGCATGTCCCCCGCACGCCGCCCCGCACAGGGGCAGGTCCCCGCCCTCGGCCCCGCTGCCCCGCGCGGGATCGGCCCCGGCGGCGAGCAACACCCGTACGATCGCGGCCTCGTCCGCGACGGCGGCCCGGTACAGCGCGGTCTCCCCGTCCGCCACGGCCTCGGCCGGCTCCCCGCCCCGCAGGGCCCGGACGACGGCGTCGACATCCCCGTCGAGAATCCCGTTGAACAACGTGCTCATCCGCCGACCCTGACCCGAGCCGCCCGGACGACGCAACTCCTTACGCCTCGCACTCCAGCACCGACCCGCACACCCGGCACCTCGCCCGGAGCCGTCGCCCCGCCGGGACCCGGAGCCGCTGCCGGCAGACCGGGCACGGGAAGGAGACCCGCATCGACGCCCCCGTGCCCTCGAAGTCGTACGAGGCGCCGGGGGCCGCCCGGCCGTACCGCCGTTCCTTCGCGTAGCGGTGCCGTGCCGCCCACCCGGCCTGCGCCAGCGGAGGCCGTCGCCCGTCCCGGGCCGCCAGGTCCCGTCCCCGTACCCACGCCTCGTAGGCCGCCGCGCTCGTGAACCAGGGTGACGGGTCCTCACCGAAGACCTCCGCGCGCTTCGCCAGTACGTAGCCGAACTCCTCCGGCGTCAGATAGCCGAGTTTCTGGCTCGACACCGCGTCCTCCCGGTAGGCGTCGAGCAGCAGCCACCCCGCCCCCAGATAGGTGGTGACCACGTCCGTGAGGATCTCGTTGTCGCCGGTGGCCGCGAAGCCCAGGTCGAGCCGGTGCAGCAGCACATGGGTGATCTCGTGGGCCAGCGCCGCCCCCACGTCCCGGCGGTGGCGGCGGAAGCGGTCGTTCAGCTCGATGAAGTACTCCGGTCCCGCCGCCAGCTCGACGCTCGCGGCGTGCTCCATCTCCCGGAAGGTCACGATCATCCGCGCCTGCGGCAGCCCCGGCAGCCCCAGATGCCGTACCAGCGCCGCGGCCACCCGCTGCGCCCCCATGTGAAGATCGTCGTCGTCCCCGAAGGCGACGTCCGCCGCCGCCACGCTCGTGGCGTACCGCCTTACTCCGTCCGCCGACAGTCTCCGGTACAGCGCGGTGATCGCGGTCCGAACCGTGTCGAGGTGCGGAAACCCGTGGGCGACTTCGTTAGCGTTCGGCACGCCGGACCCCCTTTTCTCCACTCTACGGGGCCGCCGGGCCATGTCCGCATGGCTGAAAACGCGTCCTTGTGGCCTCCGCGACACGTTGCCCATAATCCGGACCAAGCCTTGACGGGCACATGCCATCAAGGCCAACCCCCCATGAAAGGTAGACAGTTGAAGAAGAACAGGATCGTCCGCGCGCTCCAGAGAATCGCCGCCACCGGCGCCGTCGTCCTCGCCGCCGTCAGCCTCCAGCCCAGCACCGCCTCCGCCGCGCCGGCGCCCGTCGTCGGCGGCACCCGCGCCGCCCAGGGTGAATTCCCCTGGATGGTCAGGCTCTCCATGGGCTGCGGCGGTTCGCTGCTGACCCCGCAGATCGTGCTCACCGCCGCCCACTGCGTGAGCGGCTCCGGCAACAACACCAGCATCACCGCCACCGCCGGAGTCGTGGACCTGCAGAGCAGCAGCGCGATCAAGGTCCGCTCGACCAAGGTCCTCCAGGCCCCCGGCTACAACGGCAAGGGCAAGGACTGGGCCCTGATCAAGCTCGCCTCGCCGATCACCTCGCTGCCCACGCTCAAGATCGCCGAGACGACCGCGTACAACAGCGGCACCTTCACCGTCGCCGGCTGGGGCTCCACCCGCGAGGGCGGCGCGCAGCAGCGGTACCTGCTCAAGGCGACCGTGCCGTTCGTCTCCGACGCCTCCTGCCAGGCGTCGTACGGCAGCTCCCTCGTCCCGAGCGAGGAGATCTGCGCCGGGTACAGCCAGGGCGGGGTCGACACCTGCCAGGGCGACTCCGGCGGCCCGATGTTCCGCCGCGACAACGCCGGCGCGTGGATCCAGGTCGGCATCGTGAGCTGGGGCCAGGGCTGCGCACGCCCCGGCTACCCCGGTGTCTACACCGAGGTGTCGACGTTCGCCTCCGCCATCAAGTCGGCCGCGGCGACGCTCTGACGACCTGACACGACGTGACACGTACGCCCGGGGGCGGGAGCCCACCCCGGGCGTACGCGTTCCAGACCGTCCCCCGGACACCCGCTACACCAGCTCCACCCGCGCCCCGGCGCCCCCGCCCTCCAGCTCCAGCACCCACACCTCGTTGCCGCCCTCCCGCAGCACCGGGCCGGGCACGAAGAGCGTCTCCTGCGGGCCCACCTCCCAGTACCGCCCCAGGCAGAAGCCGTTGACCCACACGAAACCGCGCGTCCAGCCCGGCAGCGACAGCGCCGCGTCACCCGCCTCCGCGACGTCCACGACCGCCCGGTAGAGCCCCGGACCGGCGTTCCCGGCCACCGGCCGGAACGGCACCTTCGGCACCGCGCCCGCCTCGAAGGCGTCGAGCCGCAGCCCCCGGGCCCGCACCCCGTGCACATACTGACGCTCGTGCCGCACCCCGCCCGTGATCCCCTTGGGCTCCGCCTGCCGCGGCCCGTAGTTGACCCGCCCGAGCGACTCCACCCACAGCTCCACCACGGCGGGCCCCGCCACCGGCTCGGGAAGCACCGCGTCCTCGGCCGTCAGCACACCCGCCCGCACCCCGTCCACGTACACCACCGCGCGGTCGCGCAGCCCGGTGACGGACAGCGGGTACGGCCGCCGGGGCCCGGGGACCTCCAGCCGGTAGCGGACCAGCCCCCGGTCCACCCCCAGCTCCTCGAAGGTCGGCGGCATCGGAGCCGACGCCTCCTCGTCACCGAGGACCTCCAGGACGCCCTCCAGGGGAGCCCACTCCACCGGCACCGCCCCCGCCGGGCCCGCGATCCGCCGCGGCGGCGCCGGAACCTCCGGCAGCGGCCCCTCCGCGAACTCGGCGAGCACCTCACGGAACCGCCAGAACTTCTCCGTCGGCAGCCCCGCCTCGTCCACCGGCGCGTCGTAGTCGTACGAGGTCACCGTCGGCCGCAGCGCACCCTCGTGCAGCGCACCCGCCCGGTTCGCCCCCGCCCAGCCGGCGAAGTTCGTCCCCCCGTGCGCCATGTAGACATTGACCGACGCCCCGCACTCCAGGATCTCCCGCAGCGTCGCCGCCGCGTCCGCCGCGTCCCGTACGGAGTGCTCCGTGCCCCAGTGGTCGAACCAGCCGCACCAGAACTCCATGCACATCAGAGGCCCCGACGGCTGATGGCGCCGCAGCGCCGCGAACGCCTCCCGCGCCCCCGAGCCGAAGTTCGCGGTGGCCAGGATCCCGGGCACCGAGCCGCCCGTCAGCATGTGATCCTCCGGCCCGTCCGAGGTGAACAGCGGCACGCTCACCCCGCAGTCCCGCAGCAACCCCGCCACATGGCCCAGATACGCCTGGTCGGAGCCGTAACTGCCGTACTCGTTCTCCACCTGGACCATGATCACCGGGCCGCCCCGGTCGATCTGCCGCTCCACCACCTGGGGGAGCAGCACACCGAACCAGCGGTCGACATGGACCAGATACGCGGCGTCGTCCGTGCGCACCCGCCGCCCCAGCGGGCCCGTCAGCCAGTGCGGCAGCCCGCCGTTCTCCCACTCGGCGCAGATGTACGGCCCCGGCCGCACGATCGCCCACATCCCGGCCCGCTCCACCGCGTCCAGGAAACGGCCGAGCGCCGCCACGTCCCCGTACCGGCCCGGCTCCGGCTCGTACAGATTCCACGGGACGTACGTCTCCACACAGTTGAGGCCCATCGCGCGGAGCATCTCCAGCCGATGGCCCCACTGCGCCTCATGCACCCGGAAGTAGTGCAGCGCCCCCGACAGCAGCCGCACCGGCCGCCCGTCCAGGAGGAAATCGTCGTCACCCACAGCGAACGTGCTCATGGCCTCACCCTCACCCTCTGGCGGCGGACCGGTCCATGGACAAAGATCGGCGCTGTTTGGACGTAAGGAGACGCGAGGAAACCCGCGGGGAGGCGTGAGCCCGATGTACCACACCTGGATGCGCTACTTCACGCCCAGCCCGGTCCACCACCGCCTCGGGCTCGTCTGCCTCGGCGTCGGGCTGCAGCACGGCGCGCTGCCCACCGTCGGCCCCCGCACCCTCGACCACCACGTCGCGGTCGTCATCAGCGCCGGCAGCGGCTGGTACCGCGCCGCGGACGGGCGACGGACCACCATCACCGCGCCCGCCCTGATCTGGCTCACCCCCGGCGTCCCCCACCACTACTCCGCCGACCCCGGCCCCGGCTGGGACGAGAGCTTCGTCGACTTCGCCGGCCCCGCCACCGCCACCTACACCGAACTCGGCTACATCGAGCCCGACCGGCCCGTCGTCCCGCTCTCCGACGCCGCCGGCGCCCGCGCCGCCATCGGCCGGATCGCCCGAGCCGCCCGGCGCGGCAACCCCCTCCTGGAAGTCGAGACCGGAGCCGCCGTCCACGAACTCCTCGTCGCCCTGCGCCGCGCCCGCGCCGACACCAACGCCGACGGCGACCCCGTCCTCACCGCGCTCGCCCGCGACGCCTTCCAGCCGCTGTCCGTCGCCGAGCACGCCGCCCGGCACGGCATGACCCCCGCCGAGCTGCGCACCGCCGTCCGGCGCGCCGCCGGCTGCAGCCCCAAGGACTACCTCCTCTCGCTCCGGCTCGGCCGCGCCAAGGAACTCCTCGCCGCCACCGAACTGCCCGTCGCCGCGGTCGCCCGGCGGGTCGGCTACGACGATCCGGCGTACTTCTCCCGGCTGTTCACCCGCAGGGTCGGCACCGCCCCCATCCGCTTCCGCGAACAGCAGGGAAGGACCGTGCCGGGCGGCTGGAGCAACCGGATCCCGGATCCCGACCACCCACCGACCATCGCCTCCCGATCCGTCTAAGCTCGCTGCTCATGAGCGACACCAGCGACATCGACGAGACCGTACGAGCGGAACTGAACCGGCTCCGCGAAAGCATCGACAACATCGACGCGGCGGTCGTCCACATGCTCGCCGAACGCTTCAAATGCACCCAGCAGGTCGGCGTCCTCAAGGCCCGGCACCAGCTGCCCCCGGCCGACCCGGCCCGCGAGGCCAGCCAGATCGCCCGGCTGCGCGAACTGGCGGAGAGCGCGAAACTGGACCCGGCGTTCGCGGAGAAACTGCTCAACTTCATCATCGCGGAGGTCATCCGCCACCACGAGACGATCGCGGACGGAGCACGCTGATGGACCGGGTCACGGTCTTCACCCTGGGCGGGACCATCTCCGCCCGGGGCGGCGACGCCACACGCATGACCGGCACCGAGGTCCTCGCCGGTCTCGGCGTCTCCGGCATCGACGTGGAGCTGCGCGACTTCCGCCGGCTGCCGAGCTCCTCCCTCTCCTTCGAGGACCTCGCCGCCCTGGCGCGGGAGGTACGGGAGACGGTCGCCGCCGACTCCGGCGTCGTCGTGGTCCAGGGGACCGACACCCTGGAGGAGACCGCGTTCCTGCTCGACCTGCTGTGCGCGACCAGCCGACCGATCGTCGTCACCGGCGCCATGCGCCGCCCCGACCTGCCCGGCGCGGACGGCCCCGCGAATCTCGCCGCCGCGGTCGCCGTCGCCGCCGACCCGGCCTGCCGGGACCTCGGCGTCCTCGTGGTCTTCGCGGACGAGATCCACGCCGCCCGCCACGTCCGCAAGACCCACACCACCTCCGTGGCGACCTTCGCCTCGCCCGGCGCGGGCCCGCTCGGATCGGTCGTCGAGGGCGTCCCCAGGATCCTGCTGCGGCCGGCCACCCCCACGGCGCCCTGCCCCCTGCGGCTCGACCCGACGGTACGAGTGGCCCTGGTGACCCTCGCCTTCGGCGACCGCGGCGACCTCCTCACCGGCCTGGACCCCCGCATCGACGGCCTGGTCGTGGCCGCCTTCGGCGCCGGACACGTCCCCACCTGGCTGGTCGAGCCCCTGGAGAAGCTCGCGACCCGCATCCCGGTCGTCCTCGCCTCCCGTACCGGCGCCGGAACCACCCTCACCCACACCTACCGCGGCCCCGGCTCCGAGCACGACGTCCTGCGCCGCGGCCTCATCCCCGCCGGCGCACTGGACCCCGCCAAGGCCCGCCTCCTGCTGCACACCCTCCTCTCCGCCGGAGTGGCGGGCCCCGCGGGCTACGACCGCCCCCGCATCACCGCGGCCTTCACCCACCTCAACGGCACCGGGTTGGCTTGATCTTTTTCAGGGCTCGGTTCACCTCCGGGGCGCTTCGACGCACGCGCGCCCCTTCGGCTCACTCGCCGGAACCTGTGGCAGACACAGGCCCCCTCCCCGGGCCGTGAGGCATCAGGCAGACACAGGCCCCCCTCCCCGGGCCGTGAGGCATCAGGCAGCATGGGCCCATGTCCGTACTGACGCGCGACGAAGCGCAGACCCGTGCCCAGCTCCTCGACGTCCAGCACTACACGGTCGACCTCGACCTCACCACCGGCGAAGAGACCTTCGCCTCCACGACCGTGATCCGGTTCACCGCCCGCACCGCCGGGGACACCTTCGTCGAGCTCAAGCCCGAGACCCTGCGCTCCGCCCTCCTCGACGGCGAGCCGCTCGACCCCGCGGCACTCGACGGCAACCGGCTGCCGCTCACCGGCCTCGCCGCCGGCGAGCACGAGCTGCGCATCGAGGCCGAGATGCGGTACTCCCGCACCGGCGAGGGCATGCACCGCTTCACGGACCCGACCGACGGCGAGTCGTACGTCTACACCCAGCTCTTCATGGAAGACGTCCAGCGCGTCTTCGCGGCCTTCGACCAGCCCGACCTGAAGGCCGTCTTCGAGATGGGCGTCACGGCCCCCGAGGGCTGGACCGTCCTCGCCAACGGCATCACGACCCGGCAGCCCGACGGACGCTGGAAGGCCGCCCCCACCCCCCTGCTCTCCACCTACTTCGTCTGTGTCGCCGCCGGCCCCTGGCACTCCGTGCGCACCGAACACGCCGGCCTGCCCTTCGGCATCCACTGCCGCCGCTCCCTCGCCCCCTACCTCGACGCCGACGCCGAGGAGATCCTCGACATCACCAAGGCGTGCTTCGACCGCTTCCACGAGAAGTTCGAGGAGCCGTACCCCTTCGACTCGTACGACCAGGCCTTCGTCCCCGAGTTCAACGCCGGCGCCATGGAGAACCCCGGACTCGTCACCTTCCGCGACGAGTTCGTCTACCGCTCCGCCGTCACCGTCACCGAGCGGCAGACCCGCGCCATGGTCATCGCCCACGAGATGGCGCACATGTGGTTCGGCGACCTCGTCACCCTGCGCTGGTGGGACGACATCTGGCTGAACGAGTCCTTCGCCGAGTACATGGGCTACCAGACCGTCAACGAGGCGTGCTCGGACCGCTTCCCCGACACCTGGATCGACTTCGGCATCGAGCGGAAGGCCTGGGGGTACGACGCCGACCAGCGGCCCTCCACCCACCCCGTCGCCCCCGATCCCGACGCCGTCCCCGACACCGCCTCCGCGCTGCTCAACTTCGACGGCATCTCCTACGCCAAGGGCGCCTCCGCCCTGCGCCAGCTCGTCGCCTGGATGGGGGAGAAGGACTTCCTCGCCGGGATCAACACCCACTTCAAGCGGCACCGCTTCGGCAACGCCACCCTCGCCGACTTCATCGACAACCTCGCCTCCGCCACCGACCGTGACGTGCACGCCTGGGCCGAGCGCTGGCTGCGGACCACCGGCGTCGACACCCTCACCCCCGAGCTGGGCGGCGACGAGACCCGCACCACCCTCACCGTCCGGCACGACGGCAGCCGGCCGCACCGCATCGCCGTCGGCGTGTACGACCGCGATCTCATCGACGGCCGACGGCTCGTGCCGCGCGAGCGCCTGGAGGTCGACGTCCCGCAGACCGAGCCCGTCGAACTCCCCGGCCCCCGCCCCGCCCTCGTCGTCCTCAACGACGGCGACCTCACCTACGCCAAGGTGCGCCTCGACCCGACCTCGCAGGAGACGGCCCTGCGCACCCTCTCCAGCATCCCCGACGCGCTCACCCGCGCCGTCCTCTGGAACACCCTGCGCGACATGGTCCGCGACGGCGAACTGGAGCCCGCCGCCTACCTGAAGACCGCGCACGCGCACCTCCCCGAGGAAACCGACCTGGCCGTCGTCCAGGGCGTGCTCGCCTTCGCCCGCACCCAGATCACCGACCGTTACCTGCCGGCCGAGGAGCGCCCCGCCGCGCTGGCCCTCATCACGTCGCTGGCCCGCGACCTCGTCCGCCGCACCGAGGACGGCTCCGCCCCGGGACTGCGCCTGACCGCCGTCCGTACGTTCATCGGCAGCGCCACCCAGCCCGACACCATCGCCGCCTGGCTCGCGGACGGAACCGTCCCCGGCGGCCCCGAGACCGACCCGGAGCTGCGCTGGCGGATCCTCGCACGGCTCGCCGTCCTCGGCGCCGTCGACGAGGCCGCGATCGACGAAGAGCTGGAGCGGGACCCCAGCGCCTCCGGCCAGGAGGGCGCCGCACGTTGCCGCGCCGCCCTGCCGACCCCCGAGGCGAAGGCCGCCGCCTGGTCCCGGCTCTTCGACTCCGACGACCTGTCCAACTACCTCTTCACCGCCACCGCCCAGGGCTTCTGGCAGCCCGAACAGGCCGATCTTGTACGGGAGTACGTCCCCCGCTTCTACCCCGCCGCCATCGCCCTGGGCGCCCGCCGCGGCCCCGCGATGGCCGAGGCGGCCGGCCGCCACGCCTTCCCGGCGTACGCGATCGACGCCGACTCCCTGGCCCTCGGCGAGGCCCACCTCACGGACGAGTCCCTGATCCCGGCCCTCCACCGCAAACTCGCCGACCAACTGGACGACCTGCGCAGGGCCCTCCGCATCCGCACCCCCTGACGGTCCCGACCGCCCACCACGGGTGCGGGGCCCTTCAAAGGCCCCCCCCCCCCCCCCCCCCCCCCCCGGGCCCCCCCCCCCCC